>CAMHLH010000137.1 GCA_946185925.1 uncultured Treponema sp. | reverse complement strand
AGCGCGCTTGGTTTGGGACCAAGATGTCGCAGGTTCGATCCCTGTCATCCCGATAAAATCCATTCGGTTTGCAAGCTGAATGGATTTTTTTGATTCGGCTCAGTTTGGGACGGATAAATAATCGATTATTTTTTTGGAGGCTAGAAAATGGCTGGAGCAAGTAAGAACTCTCGTACAACAGTCGCGACACAGAAGTTCATCTGCCCTGATTGCGGTGGAGAAATCAACATGAAGACTCTTTACGAGAACGGAAGACTCAGGAACATCGCCGAGTGCTCAAAATGCAAGAGAACTGAGCGCCGCCCGAAAGACTTCAAAGCAAACTAAGCTCTTTATTGAGAGACTGAGTTAGCCTTAATCTTTTAGAAAACACCTTCGATTGCGAGTGCGCACTTCGCCTTTCGAAGGTGTTTTGCTTTTAAACCGGGAAAAAAATGCGAATCGTAATCTTCAGCACAAACTCCAACCACTTCGACGGGAAAAAAATATCGACAAAGAACCTCCCCACCTGCAAAGGACAGCTCGACGAACTCTGCAAAAAACACGGAGACTGCTCTTTCTCCATAGTCACGCAGCTTCCGGGAACGTTCCTCCTCGACCTGGAGGGGAACACACCCGCGGAAAAATCGGAGCAAGTCGAATACACGCTCGTGCCCGACGACAAAAGCTTCCCAAGAGAAATCGCCGATATAATCGCGGAAAAGAAGCCCGACATCGCCATAGCCGCGACATTCTGGGTCGACCCGTTCGACTGGCTTTCCGTAAAGGACGGTCTGGTCGCTGAAAATCTCAGGAAAAAGGGCATAAAAACAGTCGCTCACCCCGCAGAAACAGGAATCGACTGCTTCGACAAATTCAGGACTCACACGCTCATGGAAAAAATCGGACTCAAGATGGCGAAAAGCGTCTACGTGCACCACTGGCTCTTCATGTGCGCGGGGACAAAGGGCGTTGTCAGGGAGAATGTCTACGAAGAGCACGTCATGGAGAAGATACGCTCGATGCGCTTTCCGGTCATCATCAAGGACACGGTCGGACTCAGCTCCTATGGAATGCAGGTCGTCGGAACATACGACGAAGCCGACAGGTTCCTCCACTCGAAGCGCAACTCCTCGGACAGAATCGTAGAGGAATTCATGGACGGAGAACAGTTCGGCGCGGAGATACACGGAACGAAAGGACACTACAAAATCCTGCCGCCGATGATGTTCAGCGTGAACCAATACGGAATAACAAGCCCGAAGCAGAGCGTCAAAATAGGACCAGTGGCGGACGAAAAATACAAGACAGACGAGTTGAAGGCGATGCTGGAGAAACTCGCCGAGGAGCTTGAACTTTCAGGAATAGCCCAAGTCGACCTCGTGTTCTCAAGCGGAGAATGGTACATAATCGAAGTGAACCCGCGGATTTCCGGCATGACGTCTGCATACGCCGCAGCCGAGGGAAAAACGATGATTGAGACCATAACGGAAGCGGCATTCGAGGAAGAAAGCCCCACCTCCCAAAAAAAACTGCGGAAAGTGATGAATTTCAAGCTTCCCCTGCTCCCACAAGCCCTCATGGAAAAAATCAGTGGCTACAGTTTCGTGAACCAAGTCACTCAGATAGAGAACTACGCGGCGACACAGAAGCGCGAAGTCGGATATGCGGAAGTCATAATGACGGGCGATTCGTTCGAGGAGCTGATGAAAAACCTCAGAAAGCTGAGAGAGGACATTCCAGAAGTGATTGAGGACATCTTTTTCGAGAACGCAGCCAAAATCATAGATAAGCTTTCGTAGAGGCAAGCAGATTTTCCAGCGGTTCGTAGACGCGCTTCGTCCTTGGAATGCTTGAGAGGAAAATCGAGCCGTAACGCTTCTCTATTATGCGCCTGTCAAGGACAACTACCACCCCCTTGTCGTCACCCCGCCTTATCAAGCGTCCGAAGCCCTGCCTGAATTTTATGACGGCCTCTGGAACACTCAACTCCATGAACGAATTTCCGCCGTTTTTCTCTACAATCTCCGAGCGGGCCGAAAAAACCGGGTCGGAAGGCACGCCGAATGGCAGCTTCACAATCACGACCTGCCGAAGCGACTCCCCAGGAACGTCAACCCCCTCCCAGAACGAATCCGTGGCAAACAAGACGCTGGCCGTGTCCTCCTTGAATTTCGACAGCAGCTTGAACCTGTCATCGTCGCCCTGCTTCAAAATCGTTATCCCCGAACCTTTCACAGAAGCCGCCACGGCATCGAACGTCTTCCGAAGCATATCGTAGGACGTGAACAGGACGAGCGTCCTCCCTTTTGCCGCAAGAACGAGGCGGGAAACACTAATCTCGACAAAAGGCTGGAACTGCTGGTTGTCGGGAAATGGAGCGTCCGATGGAACCGCGAAGACCATGTTCCGGTCGTAGGGGAACGGAGAGGCGAACGTGCCGCGAAGGACACGCCCAGGCTCGACAAATTTCACGCCGGTGCGGGCCTCCCAGAAATCGAACTTCCCCTCGATTCCAAGCGTTGCAGAAGTGCAGACGACAGACTTCATCGGCTCGAACACACCTTCGTTCATAAGCGGCGAAATATCGAGCGGAGTCTGAACGAACTGAAAGAAGAATGGAAAATCGGAAGAAGACGCCAGAGACGGAGGAAGCCTCGACTTCTGGAGCCAGAAGACGAGTTCGGGGTGATTCTGCCACTCGCAATAGTTCTGGCAGACGGTCACGCAAGCGTCCAGACGGCGCAGAACCGATTTCGTCTCCCAGACAGCGGCCTCGTCCTTGTCCACATCGTCGATTCCATCAAGTATAGTCCGAATGGAAGTCACTATTTTCGCAAGGGATTTCCGCAATTCGCCCATCTTCAACAGCACTGGGAAAAAGGCCTGGGAGTTTCCATCTTTGAGCCGCACAGAAAAATCCTTTCCAACAAAGGAATCCGCCTCTTTTTCAAGCTCAGAGAAAACGTTCTTCGCATCCTCAATATCCATCTCAATCTCGGCCGTCAAATCCTCACCGTCGCTGAGCGCGCTCACTGTGTACAAAAAACCGGAAACAGAGCCTCGCTTGCGCCTGCACAAAAGATTGAGCTGCTTCAAAAGCTTGAACCGGCTCAAATTTTGGCTGAAGAAGCTGGTGGCCGCACTCTCGACCCCGTGCGCCTCGTCGAAGACGATTCTTTTGTACGCAGGAAGAACAGCCGCGCCGTCAAACCCCGCTCCGTCCATCCTCGACTGAATGTCGGCGAAGAGAATGTGGTGGTTCACGACAAGCAGATTGGCGTCAGAAGCGTCCTTCTTCATCTTCATCACAAAGCATTTCGAATAGAATTTGCACCGCATACCCATGCACGCGTCGGACTCGGAGTTGACCCGCTGCCACAAGCTTTCGGGCGGCTGAAATGAGAGGTCGCTTCTGCTCCCGTCCTTCGTCTTTTTCGTCCATTTCACGATTTTCTCGAAAGTGTCCGAATCGTCAGAGAACAAATCCGGCTCGTTCACGACCTCGTTCAACCTTCTCAGGCAGATGTAGTTCTGCCGCCCCTTCACCAGAACCGCGCTGACTTTTTTTCCGATTATTTTCTCGGCGAGAGGAATGTCCTTCTCGAAGACCTGCTGCTGCAGATTTATCGTGCCGGTTGAGACTACGACCCGCTCCTTGTTCGACAGCGACCAGAGCATAGAAGGAATCAGATACGCAAATGATTTTCCGACCCCAGTGCCGGCCTCGAACACGCCTACAGAATCAGAATTGAACACTTCAGTTATGTTCTTGAGCAAATCTATCTGGGAAGACCGCTCCTCGTAGTTTGGAAAGATTTTTGACATCGGCCCGTTTTTTGAAAGATACGCAGAAACATCATCCACGGAAAGTTTCTCTGTCCTAGTTCCAAGAACAGGCTCCATGACGACATAGACATCGGTCACATCGTTGTTCACGATGAAAAAGCCCTTGCCAGCTGAAGAACAGTCGGAAGCGACTATGAAATCGGCGTCCGATGGGGACAAATTCCCAGACGGATGATTATGAATCAGGACATCGCAGTCGGCGGCATCCATCAAGTTTAAAGAAACGGAATCCGCGCGCCCCCTTGCGGAAGCATGGACGGAGCACACTCTCCCAGCATCATCCATATCGCCACAAAAGAACACTTCGTTCCCACAAGACTTCTCTATTTCCGCCCTCATCTCAGCGACGGCATCCTCCAAAAATCTCTTTTCGACCTCACCAGAGCCCCTATTCATCAAAGCACCACCCAATTACATTTTCATGCCGAATTTTTCGACAAGCTTGTCGTTCAGCGACCTACAACCGGCATCATCCAAACCAAGAGCCTGCGCAGAATTCAAATCGGAAAGGGATTTCTCATACTCGCCAAGTTCAAAATACGCAATCGCCCTCCTGAAATGCGCGTGGGACTGGTACTCGTTGATTGCAAGCGACTTGTCGAAAGACGCTACGGCCTCCTTGTGGAGCCCCATAATGCTTTGGACAATGCCGATATAGTAGTACGAGCGGAAGCCGTTTGGGTCGCTCTCCACGCTCGCCTTGAAGTCAGAGAGCGCGGATTTGTAATCGTTTCTCGCAAAGAAAGCCATTCCACGGTGCTTGTGAATGACAGCGAGGACAGGCGCTTCCGGAACAGGCTTTGAATCCAGTATGTCGCTGTATATCTGTATGGCCTTGTCCAATTCTCCGTGGTTGTGGGCCTGAATCGCCTCAAGCAGCATGTCGTCGATTGTTCCGCGAACATAAGGAGAGACCCTGCTTATAGACTTCGTTCCCTGATGAGTTTTTCCCTCTATTGGAACATTGAAAGTAAGCTCGTCGGCCTTGTCATAGAAGGAAGCCCTTCTCGCCTCGACCTCCCCCTGCAAGTTTTTCTGATAGTCCCTTATCTCCTGGAAAATTATGTCGGCAAGGCTAAGGCTCGCGTTCATCGAAGCAAGCTTTCTTTTGAGAGGCAAATCGAACGGAGTGAATTCTGTCTTGTAAACAAGCTCATGCTCGACCTCGGCCCACGCGTCCTGCAAGATGGTCCTTATCTGTATTTCGCAAACTATGTTGTCCGGAAGAGGAAGCGTCCGTTTCTCCGGCATGCAGTCGGCAGGAATCGCAATCAGGACATGGACAGATTCATAGCCGAACTCTCTAAAGTTTTGCTGCGCCCCCTTGTACTCGACCTCGCGGACATCGAAGTTCTCCTTAATCTGCCGCTCAACCTCGCTCAAGTCTTCCAAAAAAGCGCAGATAACACGGATTCCCATCATGTCCGTCAAAGGAACAAAATTGTGTTTTTCGGCTTCAGACGCCTTCAAGCGCAGAACTTTCCTGTAATAACTCCCAAACGACTTGACCCGCGATTTGTAAGTCGGCATGGACTGCAGCTGTATAGTTTTCCGAAGTTTGCTTTCGATTTTCGCCAAGATTTCAGAAAGGATAGGATTGTATGACTCATAGGTAAATCTGATATCATTCTTGTTCGGTAAAGATTTTTCTATATTTTCCATAGATGAAGACCCCATAAAGCATTACAAAATATTAGATGAAGAAAATAAAACAGTAGACACTAAATTTACCATTGAATCCTGTTAAAAGCAAATTTTCGACAGTGAGAACAGTCAGGAAAAACAAAAAAAAGGCTACCTGCATTTGCAAGTAGCCTTCCTGCTATTTCAAGTTAATTGCTCAACTTATTTAGCATCAGAAGCGTCAGCAGCCTGTCCGGCGTTTGACTGAGCGTTAGAAGCAGATCCCTCTGTCAAGCTAGAAGTGAAAGACTCTTCAGTAGCCATCTTAGATCTCTCGATGTAGCGGTTAACCTGCTTGTTACCGAACTTAGTCATCTCAGCGTTCTGGCGAGCCTTCTCTTTGCGAGTGATGATTCCCCAAAGATCCTCATCAGCGATGTCGCGCTCTGTTGTGAGCTCAGCTTTGTCGTAGATGATCTTAACATCTTTGAAGTATCCAACGAAGTCATCACCAACGTGAGCTGCGTCACGAGTGATCTGGAATCCCTCGAACTTCACGAATGGGAGTCCGCGTGGATAGATTGGGTAAACACGGATTTCGCGAGTGCGAACCTCAGAGATGTAGTCTGGGTTGTTCCATGTGAGAGTCTTCCATCCGTCGAATCCGAGGTAGCCCATGAAGTAGCGGCGATGATTTCCATCAACGTCTCCGAGGAGAACGTAGAGTCCGTGTGGGAAGTTCATACCGAGAGTTGTTGTAGCGATGGACTTGATTGTTCCAACGTTCTTAACAACACCGTATGCTGGAGTGTCATCAGAGTCAGCCTCGAAAAGTGTGCGGCCTGATGCTTTCTCCTCGTCAGTCTGTGGCTGGCGATCACCATTGTCATCTGCTGTTGAGACTGGCTCGTAAGCTGGGATTGAGAATGGTGGAACGATTTTCGCGTTGGCGTTAGCTGCCAATGAAGGGAATACGATGCGAACACCCATTACCTTCTGTCCAGCGAATGGAACTTTTGCGTTCTCGCGAACTGGAGCAGCCTTGACCTGTGAGAGAGCCAAGCTTGTAACATTGCGAGCTGAGCTGTTGAGTTCAACTTCCCACTCGTCGATGAAGAGAGAAGTCTTCATGAGATCTCTCTGCTCCTGGCTGTAAGTAGCACCAGCTGCGATGCTGTAATCCATTACAGTTCTTTTGTTCTCGTTTGGACGATCACCAGCGTCATTGTCTGACATTTTGACTGTGATGTCAGCGTCCAACAAAGAGAAGTCAATAAGTGTTGACTCTTTAGCGAATGCTGCGCCTGCGAGCATCATTGCTGCTGCTGATAAAACTAAAGTTTTCTTCATTCGAAGCTCCTTTTTTATTCGATTGATGTAGCCTTGTATTATCAAGTATCTTATAAGAAAATCTTTTTGTCAACTTTTTTTTTAAGACTTATTCATAACAA
>CAMHLH010000136.1 GCA_946185925.1 uncultured Treponema sp. | reverse complement strand
CTTTAGCCCGGACACAACAAACCCGCTTCATATTTTGCTTCCTTATGCGAACGAAGAGATTTTGTTTTTGTTTGACGATATGAGCGATTATTATGACAGCGAAGGGCGTTCGTGCCTTATGCTTGCCGTAAAAGCCGAGAACGTTGAAGCCGTCAAATATTTTTATAAAAAAATCAAAGCCAATAATTTTAGCGGTTTGTCTCACAAAGACAACGAAGGCCGCGCGCTCGCTGATTACATCGACAATTGCAAAAACGACGCAATCAAAGAAATGCTTGATCTTTGCCGTTATGATGTTCCAAGCCTTGTTTCTCAGTGCTTGGGATATCTCATTCAAACACAAAATGACCGTGAGCTTGCGGCAGAAGCCTTGACTGAGATGTCAGAAGACAAGCAAACGATTTTGCTCACGCAGCAAGAGTTCGCCCGCGGGGACACTCCGATTGTTGTCCGCCAGACGCAAATGTTCCTGCCCGACGGCACGACGACAGAACTCAACTCGTGCGATACTGTTGAAATTGTGGAATTGCTTAGCGACAGATACGACAAACAGCCATACAACAGCCTTTTTGAATACGATGAATACAATCCCGACAGCGCTCAAAGATACTATACTCGCTACAACTTCTATCTTGTTCGCTTCAAGGACAAAGTTGGCATTCTGTCAGGCTCGGCTTTGGCACATGACGAAATCACAATGGGCGCTCATTTTTATAGTTCTGCCGAACTTGATGGCGTGAAACTGTATGTTAACTACAAATACATAAAACACATTTACACCAACGAGAGCGAATATTTTGTAGATTTGTATGAATATGACTTAAAAACCGAGCAATTGAGAAAACTCGAAACTGGCTTTGCTGAAAACGAAATGCATTTTGAGAGCAGACCAATTTCTTTGGGCAATCAAGATTTCATGCGCAACTTTGCGCTTGTGAAATCCTTTCCGTTCAAGCTGAACGAACAGAATTACTATTTCTGCGCGTTCAGCTTCAATCCGTTCTCATGGGCACCAAACCGCTCGCTCTATCATTTCTACGCGGTTCGCGACGACGGCACTGCCTTCCTGCTTGGAACTTTTGGCAACTCAGAATATGTGCAGCACTGCGCGGAAGTGAACAGCGATTTTAAAGCCTCTTTGGACGAAGACTCCGCCTTGCCAGAATTGACGATGTTTGAATACGGCTATAAATCTCGTAATTGGGAGACAGGCGAAGAAGAAGGACCGTTCACTAATACATTTAAGTTCAAACTCAATGCAGACTTGATGCAGTTTTACGAAACCGGCATTGAATTTGAAGATTACTTGCCGGAGTTCTAAAATTTTTTCCGCGTAAAGACAAAGCCTCCGCCCTTCCGTTTTTTATTGCAATTCCGCTAGAACATGACGCAAGCGCTCTTCAGATTTTTCCTGTTCATCCATTCGGTGATGACACCCTTGTAGCACTTTTTTATGCTCCTGTTTCCAGGCCCCTTCGCCTGGACAATCTCATACGCATACGTCATGTAGTTCTGACGGATTTCAAAACAGGCGACAAATTTGTTCTTCGTAAGCATGACGACTATCACAGCTACGCCGTCCAAAACCTTGTCCCTGTAAAGATAGCCCACACAGTTCCTCATGTTCGCGCTGATTTCGTACATTTCGTCAGTGTTTCTCGGAAGAACGAAGTAAGTGTCGTCCGCACTCCCCCTTTTTCTCAGTTCGCTGCCTATAGTGAATTTCGTACTGATTTCAGGCTGGACAAGTTTCTGGTTCAAATCGGGGGTGTCGAAAACAGGCGCATTGTCGTCGTCGCTCGTCAGTCCATCCCCTTCCGAGGAAGCCCCCACACCGGAATCATCCAGAGCGGCCCTCGCGGCCTTCTCCGCGTTGCCGCTTTTCTTCTGGGCCTCGTCCATCATCAACCTGTTCAGCCGCAAATCCTCGGAAGATGCACTAGCGGCAGAAAAATTATTTTCACTCTTGAAAAAATCTTCGAATTTCAGGATTTCAGGCCTGTATACAATATCCTTGTTTTTAATTCGTTCACGCCCATCATCAAAAATGTCAAAAAAATCGTCGTCAATATGGAAAAACTGCATCAACTGGTCGTGCATCTGATTCGTGAAACCTTCCTTCAGAATGCGCTCGTGGAAAGCCACGGGAAGGTCGCGGGCATTGTTGTCGTAAGCGGAAACTGCATCCTTCACGACATCGAAATCAGTGTCCTTCAAAAAGCGGACGAGCCTCTTCATAACTACGATTTCGCTCTTATCCGTGAGCGCATTCTGAACCCACAGTCTCAAACCGTCAATCATGTTGAACTTGAAATCTCCGTGGTCGCGCAATTCATAGAACGTGTCGTTCAAATACACGCTTTTCCTGACAATCGAAAAGCGCAGCCTCTTTTCAAGCAGCTTCCTAATCCCGGCATCGCCCACGAAAATCTTTATGGCATTCGCATCCGTGAAATTGATTGCCTGGGCCATCGCGTGAAAAAGAATCGAAAGCGGGTCCTTGTTGAAGTCCTTCCTCAAACTTTTCGTCTCGCGGATGTGCATCAGCTTGCAAAAATCCTTGAACAGATTCAAATCCATGCGGAACTGGTATTTTTGGACATTGTCGATGAAAGGAACGAGAAAAGCGAAATTCGGGCAAGACGGATATTTCACAAAATTCTTGAAACCAAAGACACCGACATCCAACGACCTTCCAAAAAGTGATTCGCTCAAAGACGAAAGCACTCTGCCGATTTTTTCGCGAAGCTCGTCAGGAATCCGCTTCAATTTGCGATTCTCCATCGTATAAGTTTTTCCGCTTGCCATGTCGAATATCAGGAGATTCGCCTTGTTTGTCTGGTATGGCGAGCCTTCGTGCACATCAATCCATGAAAACCGCTCTGAAAGAGTCAGCATGAGATTGTCCTTGTCCAGGTAAAGCGAAAAACTGTTGTTGTTCCACTGTCTGTCCAACCCCAAAGTCGCAGGAACGGGATTTCCGCACGAGAAGACGTTGCGGCCTCCGACCACGGTCACGACCTCCCACCGACTGTGGAAAGGGCACCAGCCTTTTTTTGTGCTGTTGTTGAACGGAATCAGTCTCTGGACACCTGAAAAACCGACAATCGGACTCGAATACTTTCCGACAGAAGAATTGAAATTGTAAGTGCAGACATTCATGATGAATAAATGATAAGGCAAAAAAAAACGCGTTCGCAAAAGAAAAGAGACTCCACCGCAAAACGTACAGTGGAGTCTCGGAAAATCAGAGTTTATGCGGCCGCTTCATCAAGAATTGATGAGTTCAGCCAGTTTGTCGGCAGTGAAGCCGAAGTGCTCCGCGACTTTCTTCGCAGGACCTGACTCGCCGAAGTGGTCGAGAGTGAACAAATCCTTCTTGCTTGAAACGTAGAATTCCCAACCGTTCCTGACGCCGGCCTCCACGACAATCTTGCGAGACTTTTCGCCAAGAATTGACTTCTGGAAGTCCTCGCTCTGCGACTCGAAAAGGTTCTTGTCCAAGACAGAAACGACGCGCACTGATTTTCCAGAAACTTTTGCCGCGGCCTCCAAAGCCATGGCGACTTCCGAACCAGTTGCGACGAGAGTCACATCGGGATTTTCTGAACCAGTTTTGACGACATACGCGCCATTCTGAATCGTTTTGCGCCAGTTTGCGTCTTCCTTTGCGTAAACCGGAACATTCTGTCTCGTCAAAGCGAAGAGAACCGGATGGTCCTTGGACTGCATGGCCATGTGCCAAGCCGCCACAGTCTCCTCGGCATCGCCCGGACGAAGAACCTGCAAGCCCGGAATCGCACGGAGCGAAGCCAAATGCTCAATCGGCTGGTGGGTTGGACCGTCCTCACCGACGTAGATTGAATCGTGGGTCAAATCGTAGATGACAGGCATCTTCATCAAAGAAGCCACGCGGATTGATGGGCGCATGTAGTCGGAGAAGACGAGATATGTCGCGACGAACGGCCTGATTCCACCGTGGGCGGCCATTCCCAAAGCCTCGCTCGCCATGCCGAATTCACGGATTCCGTATTCGATTGAGCGGCCGGCGCGGTTCTCAGGCGTGTAGGTTCCACCGTCGCACTTCATGCCCGACTTGTTCGAGCCCTTCAAATCAGCGGAACCGCCGACGAGATATGAATAGCGGAGTCCCATGGCGTTTATCATGTCGCCGGAAGCGGTTCTGGTCGCCACAGACTTTCCAACCTCGTATTTCGGGTCATCTGCAGTTCCGTCCTCAGCCCCCTCGAAACTGGCCTTCCACTGTTTCGCAAGCTCCGGATTCTCCTTCGCCCAAGCGTCGAACTCTTTTTTCCAGTCCTCCTCTTTCTTCGCGAAATCCGCCTTCTTGCCTTCGAAATATTTGTACGCTTCCGGGTCCACCTGGAAGAATTCGTCAGGATTCAAGCCGAGGTTCTTCTTTGTGGCGGCAACGTCGTCGACGCCCAGCGGCTCGCCGTGGACAGAAGGAGTTCCCTGTTTCGGCGCGAATTTGCCGATGACCGACTTGAGCATGATGAGGGTCGGCTTCTCGGTCTCGGCTTTTGCCTGCTCAACAAGCTTGGCGATGCCTTCGACATCGTACATGTCGCCCTTCAAGACCTGCCAGCCGTAAGCCTCGTATCTTTTTCCGATATCTTCAGTGAAAGTGATGTCAGTTGAACCGTCGATGGAAATCTTGTTCTGGTCATAGAAGACGATAAGTTTTCCGAGCTTGTTGTGGCCCGCGAATGACGAAGCCTCGGAAGAAACGCCCTCTTCCAAGCAGCCCTCGCCTGTCAAAACATAAGTGTAGTGGTCGACGATTTTGTGATTTTTCGTGTTGTATTTGCCGGCGAGAATCGACTCGGCCATTGCCATTCCAACAGCAATCGCGATTCCCTGGCCAAGCGGTCCAGAGGTATTTTCGACTCCATCAGTCCAACCGAATTCTGGATGGCCGGGACATTTTGACCCAACCTGGCGGAAATTCTTGATGTCGTCGAGGCTCACTTTGTATCCGCTCAAATGCAGAATCGAATACAGGAACATTGAACCATGTCCCGCCGAAAGAACGAAACGATCCCGGTCTGCCCACTTTGAATCAGCCGGATTGTGTTTGAGGATTTCTCCGTACAAAACGGCAGCCAGTTCTGCGCATCCAAGCGGAAGTCCAGGGTGGCCTGAATTGGCTTTCTGGATGGCATCGATAGACAAGCTGCGAACAGATTTTGCGACAGCAGCAATTCCATTCAAGTTCATAATAAAACCTCTATTTTTTTTTATAAAATGATTTAAACGATAGAAAAACGTTCTCTCTGAATCTGCTCATAGGCGTCCACCAAAACAGGACGAATGTCCTCAAGATTCAGTTCGATTACATCGATGGACTTTCTCATATCTTCGAGTTCGATATCTGAAAGTTCATCGTTGTCTTCATTCGGCTCAGAATAATCAGCCAATGTTTCAAGAATCCGCTCAACATGCTCGAACATCTGAAAAAGAATGGCGAATTCCTGCTGGGGAAGTTTTTTGAATTCACTCTCAGAACACTCAAGCTCCAACAAAAAATCACGCAAGTCTGAAAAAACTTCCACCGCATGCTGACGAAAAGCACCGAATGCGAAATCTGCAAACCAGTTGTACGTCTTTTTCAGTGTAGCACGCCTATTTTTGATTTGCAACGTAAAAAAATCCCTTTCGTTAGGCGACAAATCTATCGAGTCTGGAATGATTTTTCCGATTATCTCCCTCTCCGCCAACGCATCGTCGACCTCAGGATTTTTGCGGTTTGAATGGCTCAAATAAAGCTCGTTGAACAAGAAACAATCTATCACGAAATACGGAATGTCGTAGACCGTGTACACAATCTCGTCCAGAGAAAGGTTGCTGTCTATCGGAACAAGCTCTCCCTTCTTCCACAAGCGGAGCTCGGAACCGTAATACTCGACAGAGACCTTCGTTGTTTTTTTGAGAAATTCATTGATTGAACCGCAAAGTGGCACGCAGAGATTCTTCCTATTGTCATAGAAGACATTCACGAGCTGCTTTTCTATGCTGTCGCACGAACCGTGATAGTCGAAGCTCTCCAGCAGCGCGCTTTCCAAAAAAGAGTACCACTCGCTTCTCGCGATTTCGTAATCGCTGAGATGGACATATTTTTCGCCGCTGTCCTTCAAAAACGCCTTGAGAGGGAAAATCTCCACTATGGAAGCGTCCCAATCCGACACATAGGCCAGAATCCTGTCGCCGGGCTTGAATCCGAATTTCTTGAACAGAAGAGAAACATCGGAGCCAGTCAGAGAAAATCTTGGAGGAATCTCGTAGTCGTTCTCCGCGATTCGGAGTTTTTTGTTGACAGGATCAAGCGCGATGTTCTGCACAGTGAAATCGTCCGACAAAGCGAAATAATCGCAGACACTGTTCAAATCCGTCTGCAGGACTTTTCTCGGCAGAATCGTCCCCTGCACAGAAAACCGTATGTCGCTGGAAATTTTGTTCGGGTCAATGAACGGAACGCACCTGTCGCCGGGGACAACGACCCCCTGCTCAACTTCCTGCGCATTCGGCACGAAGCTGAAAAACTGACCACTGAACGCCCCCGCACGAGTGATGTAGTAATCGCCCTGGAGTTTGAGCACGTTCGGTTGCTCATCGAGAATTTCTTCCATGTCTTCCACCGATATTCTCTCGCCCATTTTCCTCAAATCCGAGCACAAGTCACCCGCCGAAAATGGGTCCAAAAATTTTCTGAAAAACACCTCTAGTGAATCAACCGCTCTCATATCACTTAGAAATATAACACAAATGAAGGTCAAATCTGTTCAATCAATCTTAAATAATTCTATTTTCGGCTCTATTTTCACCTCAATTTTTTTTGCCGAATCAAAAAAAGTTGGCACGCTTCTTGCTATATATTAAGT
>CAMHLH010000135.1 GCA_946185925.1 uncultured Treponema sp. | reverse complement strand
TGAACGCTACGTGCAGATTCTGCTGAAACTGAAGGAAAAGCCGAATCCCGACCACGCAGCGGACGCGCTCGCGGCGGCAATCACGCACATCCACACGCAGAGGCTTTGATATTCTCCCCGAAAATTCCGAAAATCTAATCATGGAAATAATAGCGGAAATAGGAACTTCCCACGGCGGAAGTTTGGAAAAGGCGAAAAAGTTGATTGATTGCGCCGTGGACAACGGCGCCGACTGGGTGAAATTCCAGTGGGTCTACGCGGACGAGATACTGCACCCGGACACGGGATTCGTGAAGCTTCCGACAGGCAACATCAGACTCTACGACAGATTCAAGGCATTGGAAGTCGAGCCGGATTTTTTTGCGGAATGCGAAAGATACACCCACGAAAAAGGGGCGAAATTCACCTGCTCCCCGTTCGGCATCAGAAGCCTTGAAGAGCTGATGGAAATCAAGCCCGACGCGGTAAAAATCGCATCCCCGGAACTCAACCACATTCCCCTCTTGAAAAAACTCGCGGAAATCAGGAAGAGAAACAACATCCACGTCATCATCTCAAGCGGAGTCTCGAAACTCTGCGACATCGAGCGCGCGTTGGAAATCCTCGGAAGGGAGAACATCACGCTTCTGCACTGCATAACGTTCTACCCCGCTCCGGAAGAGGAATACAACCTGAACGTCATCCCCAACCTCTCAAAAATCTTCGGCGTCCCCTGCGGAGTCTCCGACCACTCGCTCGACCCGATTCTGGTTCCGTCGATAGCGTGCGCACTTGGAGCCACGATGATTGAAAAGCACATCACGCTCTCCAAAGAGACCGACGGCCTCGACGACCCGGTTGCGCTGGACGGCGAGCAGTTCGGCTTCATGAGCCATTCGGTCCACCAGTGCGAGGCGGCTTTCAGGCAGTACGGGGAAAACGCGAAGGACTACATCATAAAGCAACTTAAAGAAGAATACGGAGAGAGAATCGACAGGATTTGCGGAAGCGGAGTCAAGAAACTCTCCGAATCCGAAAGCGCGAACTACGGCAGAACAAACAGAAGCCTGCACTTCATGCGCTCGATGAAGAAAGGCGAAAAAATCAAGGAAAACGACATCGGTGTTTTGCGGACGGAAAAAGTGCTTTCGGTCGGACTCCACCCGGATTTTCTTGAGACCGTAATCGGCGCGACGCTCAAAAGGGACGTGGAGAACGGCGAAGGTGTTCTTCTGGAAATGATTCTTGGAAAGTGAACAAAAGAAAGACGAAAAGCCGGATTTTGCAATAAAATGATAGAAATGCCCAAATCCGGCTTTTACAGCAAAAAAAATGGAGAGTTTATGAAAAAATTTTTTGCGTCTTTGTTTTTCATTCTGCTTTCGGTATTTTCGGTTTCCGCGCGAGCGAGCTTGACTGGAGCCGAAACATCCTTGTCGATTCCGCGAAATTCAATTCAGTTTCGGGAGGAACAAAGATTGATTTCAACGTCACGAAGACACGGAACGAATACCAGAACATCAAAATCTACGACGGAAACTGGAAGGAATTGACCGGAGGAAGCTACTCGAACGCCAAATACACAGGCGCGATTGTCCCGAATTTTTCCTCGCAGACAGTGACTTTCTCCTACGTCCTCACAGCGGACAACGCCGCAAGCATAAAAAGAAGCGGAATGATTATCCACGGCTACGGAATGAGGCTGAACGAGATTTCTGTCGGAGGAAAATCAGTTTCATCAAATTCCGCAAATTCATCTTCTTCATCGTCAAATTCGTCATCTTCATCATCTGGGAATTCCTCAAGCTCAAGCTCAAGTTCGGCGACGGCAAAATCGGCACCGGCGACAGTATCGGGAACGCCATTCTCGAACCACGGGAAACTCTCGGTGAAGGGCGCGTATCTGGTGGACTCGAAAAACCAAAAGTACATGCTCTACGGCTTTTCAACGCACGGACTGAACTTCGGGAACGACTTCTCAAAATTCGTAAGCCAGGAAACGTTCAAGACAATCCGCGACGACTTCAACACGAACTGCATAAGGCTCGTTCTCTACCCGCGCGACTACGGCGGATACTGCAACGGAGGAAACAAACAGCAGCTCAAGCAGTTCATCGAGAACGGAATCGAATACGCGACGAAGCTCGGGATGTACGCAATCGTCGACTGGCACGTGCACAACTACAATCCAGTTGAGACGCAGGGCGAGGCGGTGTCGTTCCTCTCGGAAATCGCGGCGAAATACAAGAACTACGGAAACGTCCTCTACGAAATCTGCAACGAACCGACAGGCTCTCCGTGGGCTTCTGCGATAAAGCCGTACGCGGAAAAAGTCATCCCGGCAATTCGGCAGCACGCCCCTGACGCTGTAGTCATCGTGGGAACGAACACATGGAGCCAGGACATCGAGGAACCGCTTTCAAATCCGCTCTCGTTCAAGAACGTCATGTACACGTTCCACTTCTACGCCTCCACGCACAGGGATTCGTTCAGGAACAGGGTGGAATCGGCAGTGAACAAGGGGCTTCCAATATTCATCACGGAATTCGGAACCTGCGACTCGTCGGGGAACGGCGGCTTCAACTCAAGCGAGTCGGAAAAATGGTTCAGTCTTTGTGAAAAATACAACATCAGCCACATGAACTGGAGCCTCTCGAACAAGGGAGAGACCGCCTCGGCGATTCAGTCCTGGTGCCAGAAGACATCCGGCTGGACGGATTCGGATTTGACGGAATCGGGAAAGCTCGTGAAGAAGCACTTCAAAAATCTAAAAAGACAATAAAGAAATCGGAGGGAAAAATGAAAAAGTTTTTGAAAACAACGCTCGCGATTTTCGCGGCGGGAACAATCGTTTTGTCGGCGCTTGCCGGATGCACAAGCGGAAGCGAGGAAGTGGAAAACACAGCGCAGACGAACGGAACACCCCCAGCGCAGACGAACGGAAGCGAGGATGATTCATCCACGAGTTCCAACAATGGAACTTCCAGCACAGATTCCGCAAGTTCTACGACTGAAGTATGGAGCGGATGGAAGGATTTCAACGATTCATCGTGGAGCGTGAACATCCAGATTGAGGCTGGAAAATTCTCGTCGTTCAGCGAAGGAAGCCAGATTCAGGTGGAATGGACTGCATCACAGACAGCGACGGCCTACAAAAAGCTTCAATTCGACTCGATGGGTTCGTCATGGGTGGAGCTGACAGGCGGAACATTCACAGGAGGAACGACGGACAGCGACAAGGGAGTGATTCCAGAGTCGAGTCCGCTTTCGTACACGGTCACTTCGGCAAACGCAGCCGCCCTCAAGGCGAATGGACTTGCAATCATGGGATACGGAATCGTCGTCACCAAGGTCACGCTTGTTTCTGGAGGCTCAAGCTCAAGTTCTTCTGGCTCCTCCTCTTCTTCATCTTCGACAACGACATCGGACGTGGAGACGAAGGTCGAACCGACATCAATCACGGGAACACCATACGCGAACCACGGAAAACTAAGCGTGTCGGGAGCGAATCTCTTGGACGAAAAGGGCGAAAAGTACATGCTATACGGATTTTCAACGCACGGCTTGAATTTCGGGGACGAGTTCTCAAGATACGTGAACGAGGACGCATTCGCCACGCTCGTGGACGACTTCAACACGAACTGCATAAGGCTCGTCCTCTATCCGAGAGACTACGGCGGATACACGACAGGAGGCGACAAGGCGAAGCTCAAGGCGATAATGAAGAACGGAATCGAATACGCGACGAACAAAGGAATGTACGTGCTTGTGGACTGGCACGTCCACAACTACAACCCGCAGGAGACGAAGGACGAGGCGAAGACGTTCCTCGCCGAAATCGCCAAGGAGTACGCGAACTACGGAAACGTCCTCTACGAAATCTGCAACGAACCGACAAACTCTCCGTGGAATTCGGCGATAAAGCCGTACGCTGAGGAAGTAATCCCGGTAATCCGCCAGTACGCCCCAGACGCTGTAGTCATCGTGGGAACGAACACATGGAGCCAGGACATCGAGGAACCGCTAGCAAATCCGCTCGACCCAGCAACCTACGGAAACGTCATGTACACATTCCATTTCTACGCGAACAGCCACACGGACTCGTACAGAAGCCGCGTGGAATCGGCAGTGAAGAGCGGACTCCCCGTCTTCATAACGGAATTCGGCACCTGCGACGCTTCGGGGAACGGCGGCTTCAACTCCTCTGAATCGGCATCATGGTTCAGCCTCTGTGAAAAATACAACATCAGCCACATGAACTGGAGCCTCTCCAACAAGAGCGAGACGGCCTCGGCGATTCAATCAAGCTGCTCGAAGACATCCGGCTGGACAAGCTCGAACTTGACGGAATCGGGAAACCTTGTCGTGGAGCACTTCAAGACGCTCGCACGATAAACACAAAGCCGACGTCATGCGAACAGGTTTGTGCTCAGATAGCGCAAGCCTGTGTCAGGAAGGATTACGACGATGTTCTTTCCTTCGTTCTCGTCCGATTTCGCCAAATCCGTCGCCACGGAAAGAGCCGCTCCGCTTGAAATTCCCACAAGGATTCCGTCCGTCCTCGCAAGAAGGCGGGCTGCCTCGAAAGCGGAATCGGGAACAATCGTGACTACATCGTCGATGTATTCCTTGTTCAAAACTTGTGGGACGCGCTCTTTTTGGACATCCGTAAAATTATGGACGCCAGTCACGATTACGTCATTCACCGGCGGCTGAACGCCCACGACCTTCACGGAAGGCTTCTTCTCTTTGAGGAATCTTCCAGTTCCTGTAATCGTTCCGCCGGTTCCCGCGCAGGCGACGAAAATGTCGACGTCGCCTTCCGTGTCGTTCCAGATTTCACGCGCGGTCGTGTTGTAGTGCGCCTCTGGATTCGCCGGATTCGACACTTGGTCTATGAAGAAGCTGTTTTCGATTTTCGGAATGACTTTTTCTTTCAAGACTTTTATTCCGGCGACAAAATCTCCGCCGGTCTCATCGAGAACTTCCACATACTCGGGGACTTCGCTCAAGTTTATCAGTTTCGCACCGAACGCTTTTATGACCTGCTTGCGCTCGATGCTGACTTCATCCTGAATGTAGACGACGAATTTGTACCCCTTCGCGGCCGCGAACGCCGCCACCGCGATTCCCGTGTTTCCAGAAGTCGTTTCGACTATCGTCGTCTTTCCCGTCGTGATAAGCCCCTTTTTCTCCGCGGTTTCGAGCATGTTGAGCGCGATTCTGTCCTTCACGCTGCTTTCCGGATTGAAATATTCGAGTTTCGCAAAAATCTTTGCCTTGAGATTGAGTTTTTTCTCGTAGTTTGTCAGCTCCACAAGCGGAGTGTTTCCCACCAGCTGCGTGATGGACTTGTATACTTTCTTTGCCATTTCGTCATCCTCCATTTTTTTTCAATCAAAGATGACGTAGGTATATTTCTTTTACAGAATCTTTACCAATACATTTTTTTGATAACGAAATAGCTTTTTCCTATAACAACATTTCCCAGCCCATAGGATTTGTTACAGGGTCGCCGAAGCATCATTCCGAAAGCAGCTTCTTTTTTTCGTCGATTTTTTGCTGCAGGTAATCCATCAGGGGAACGGCACACTCCTTCTCTTCCTGGCTGAACACGATTTCCCTGCCGATGGGGCTAAGGATGACTGTGAGGAGGTTCTCGGCGGAATCGCTCACCTGCTCGTAGACGTTGCTGTCCAAATCCTCCATCGTCTCCACTTTGCGGTGGAATTCGTTCACGCACCAGTCGGCGTAGTCGGAGGCGGCCTGCAAATCCTTCTTGTCCATTGAAAAATACTTCTCCACAAGAGTTCCGTCAGCGGAGAAGAAAGAGTTCACCACCTCCGCGTACTGCTTCTTGTCGCTCACACCCGTCATGCCGGTGAAGATGGGCTTCACGCCGGAGACGACAAGGCGGCCGGATTCGTCCTCGTACGCCTTCAAGTCCCTCATGTTTATTCCGTATTTCGCGGTCAAATCGTGGGTGAGTATGACGAGATAGTTCTTCCCCACGCTCGCGTACTGCGTCCGCTTGTCGCCCCTGTTCTCATAAAGCTTCTGCGTCCCTATCCAAGTGTCCTTCACTTCGGTCTGGTGCAGCGTCGTCTTCAACAGGTTCAACTCCATTATCCGCTCCAAATCCTGAATCGAAAGCTGGGCGTGGCGGAGGAAATCGATTTCGTTCTGCAGGCTCCTGTTCTTCTCGCGCTCACTCGAAAGTTCCTGAAGGGTTTTCGCGTCGTCGGCGGGGTCCAGTCTCAATATCTCCGTGAAGAAATTCCTGCCGAAAAGGACGGCGGGAATCATGAGGACGCAGCAGACCGTCGTGGTGAAGAAAGTCTTCGCCCTGAAAATGAGGAAAACGATGACGGCAAGGGCGATTGCGACGAACACGCCGTTTCCTATAAGCCGCCACAAATTGAAGGAATCAGCCATCTTTATTTTCCGCTCGAAGGATTGCCGTCGGGGGCCGTCTTGTAGCTCTCGTAGTTCAAGTCGCTGTCGTCGGTCGTGTAGGTCTTCTTGGAGCAAGAAAAAAGAGCGACGAGCGAGACAAGGGCGAAGAGCCTCCTGAAGGTGGACCGGAACATCCTGGCCCTGGGTCTGCTGTACATCGTGATGGTGATCTGCTACGTCTTCTTTGAGGTCGTGATCGTGAACTACCGTCCCATCATCATGCCGGGGGAGACCGTCCCGGAGGCGTCCTTCCCCTCCAGCCACACCATGCTGATCTGCACGATCATGGGCAGCGCCATGATGCAGATCAAGGAGTACGGCCACACCGTGAAGACCGGCCAGATCCTGAAGCTGGTCTGCTGGGCCATCCTGCTGATCACCGTGATCGGACGTCTGATCTGCGGCGTCCACTGGTTCACCGACATCCTCGGCGGCCTGCTTCTCAGCGCGGCGCTGCTGCTGCTCTAC
>CAMHLH010000134.1 GCA_946185925.1 uncultured Treponema sp. | reverse complement strand
CGAATACACTCAGCCACCGCGAAGCGGTACTGCCGTATTCGACTGTGGGTTCCCGCTGGGAGCTTGTTTCGGCAACTACGATATGCATAACTCGACATTCGGCCTATTTCATCAGTTCCATATATTTCTTCGCGAGTCTGGCTGATTTCTTCGCCGCAAGTCCGCAGTAGTTCGCTGGGTTCTCGAAGAAGGTCGCCGGGTTTTCGATTCCGAGCTTTTCGAGCTGGTTCGTGATGTCGTTGAATTCCTTCTCGTGGGTCTTGAGGACTTCGAAGAATGTCTTTCCGGTCTTCTCGGCTTCGAGAGTGATTTTCCTGATGACCTCGTGTCCGTCGTTGTAGCCGGCTTCTCCGAGGAGAATGTACGCAGGTTCTGCGAGGACTCCGCCCTTGACCTTTCCGCCGGCGTTCTGCAGGTTTCTGGCCATGCCTTCCTTGTCGGCCTGCAAGCCCTTCACCACGGAGTTCATGCGGGCCACCGCCATCGTGAAGCCCGAAACGTAGTCCGCGATGAACCTCTGGCTGGCGGAGTTCGTCAAGTCGCGCTGGTGCTCTGAAATCTGGTCCATGTAGAATGTGATGACGCGTGGGCACATCGCCTTCCAGAGGGATTTGACGTGCTCGCTGTTCCACGGGTTCCTCTTCTGTGGCATCGTGCTTGAGCCGACCTGGGTGGCCGAGAAGTACTCGAAGACCTCTCCGATTTCGCTTCTCTGGAGGTTTCTGAGGTCGTCAGCCAGATTCGCGATGATTCCGAACGCCACGTTCATCTCCAAGAGCAGGCGGAGGACGTGCTCCGGCTCAACGAGCTGGTTCGAGTATTCGCTTGGTTTGAGGCCGAGGAATTCAGTGTAGATTCTCTCAAGCTCTTCCGGGTCCTTCACAATCATCGATGGACCGTTGTAAGAGCCGACAGGACCCGCGAGTTTTCCCACGAGGTCGTTCGAGAGCTCTTCGATTTTGAGAATCGACTTTCCGAGGCGGGACACGAATTCGGCGATGCTCCATCCGAACGTGATTGGCACCGCGTGCTGGCCGTGCGTGCGTCCGACCTGCGGAGTCGCGGCTTCCCTTTCCGCGATTTCGCAGAGGTATTTTTCAAGTTGCTTGAGTTCTGGAAGGACTACGTTCTTCGTAACGTCCCTCATCCTGCACGAGAGCGCCGTGTCCAGGATGTCCACCGATGTGGCTCCAAGATGGATGAGCGGTCCGATTTCTGCGTTGACCTTTGTCTTCATCACGTTCACGAGCGCGCGGATGTTGTGCTTCGTCTTTTCCTCTTCCGTGTAGACCTCTTCCGGGTCGATTTTGGCCGCCACGTCGTCGAGCGTCTTCGCCAACTCGTCGGTGAGCTGTCCGCGCACTTTGAGGTGCGCCTTTACGAGAGCCGCCTCGCATTTCGCGCATGAGCGAATGGAAGCCTGCTCGCTTATATACTTGGAAAGTCCGTCAAAAGCCGCTTTCTCAGAGAGTGAATAGCGGTGGTCGATGCATGAGAGATTCTCAAAAATGTTTCGTGTTTCCATAATTGGAAAAAGTATAGCGGATTGTGCCGATTTGTTCATCGTTCGTTGCATATTCTGAAAGTCAATGGCGACTTTGTGGGATTTATCCAATATAATGTTTTGCGTTTTGAAAATTTTTATTTTTATGGAGGAGAGTGCATGGAGAATGATTTTTTTAAAGTCGCTTACGTCATTCCAAAATATGGTCAGGAATTGAAATATAAGATAAGAGAAGATTTTGACGGGGATTTGCTTGGATATCTGGCGAGCATCTACGAAGAGGATACGTCTTCCTTCATCGAATACAGCGATTTCGCCTTCATCTCTCTGGGGTTCCATGACTTCGACGGGAATGTTCTTTATGCTTTTTTCACGAAGAACAAGAATGTCGGCAGGCAGCCGTGGTTTTTGTCCGACATAAAGACCGAAGAGGACATTGGGGAATTGTGCGGTCTGTCCGGATATTCTTCTGAAAACGACGATGGCGTGGAGAATGTTTCGCGCGGAAAAAGGCGCATCGTGCAGAATGTCGTGACCGTGTTCGAGGACAAAAGCCTTCGCGCCAATACATCGGTGAAGACCCTCATCGACAAATATAGAAGGGAGCATTCCGGGGGCGGGGAGAAGGACGGCGTCGTCTTTGAGAGGATGCTCATCCAGGCAATCATCGAAAACGACTTCCCGAACAGCATAAACAACGACGAGTCTCTGCTCGACGCCATCTGCGTGGACGATTACTACGATTCCGGGATAGACGGCATCTGCATCCGCGTTAACGGCTTCATCGTCACGAACAAGAAGCTTTTGGACTTCATCATCGAGCGCGACAAGGGAATCCGCTCTGCCGAGATTATCCTAATCCAGTCCAAGTGCAAGGACACGTTCGATCTCAAGGAAATCAGCGTGTTCATCATGGGAATCCAGAATTTCTTGGACAGGGAGTCCACCCGGAAGCTCAATCCGAAAATCCTAGCCTGGTTCGACATCAAAAACGACATTCTGGCGCGTCCCGAGGACTGGACTGAGCTTACGCACATCGAGGTCCGCCCGTTCTATGTGGCGGCGAACGCCAAGTGGACGGATTCGAGCGAGGTTCTAGGCTCGTTCGAGACGTTGAAAAGAGCCGCCGAGCGCATGGAGAACGGAATCTACAGCATCGCGAAGCCTGTGTTCATGGACGAGGACCGCGTGCTCAAGCTTTCGGCGAACGAGAACGAGACTTTCTCTGTCCGCATAAAACTCAATGGAACGCCGCTCCAGCTTTCCGGTGACGAGTCCGTGATGGGCTGCGCCGCCATAATCAACGCCGACGAGCTTCTGAACATTTTAATCGACGAGACGACCGGGAATTTGAAGAGGGGGCTTTTCGAGGAGAACGTCCGAGACTACCAGGGAAACACGGGCGTGAACCTTTCCATAAGGGAGACGATACGCACGGCTCCGGAAAGCTTCATTTTGAGGAACAACGGAATCACGATTCTATCGAACAGGCTTGAGCATCCGACATTGGATTCCGTCCGCATCACGAACCCGCAGATTGTTAACGGCTGCCAGACCTGCTCCGTCATCTACTACGCCCACAAGGAGGGGCTGGACATCTCGAACGTGAAGGTTTTCGCCCGCATCATCAGCACGAACGACTCCGAGACGATAAATTCGATTGTAAGCGCGAACAACAACCAGAACATGGTCCACGACATGATTAACGAAATCACAAAGTCCTACCACAAGCGGCTTGAGGTGTTCTTCCGCAACTTCGAGGACACGAGCGAGCAGAGGCACGTCTACTACGAGCGTCGCTCCAAGTCTCTCGCGGGGGAGAACATCTGCGCCTACCAGAAGTGTTCGTTCAAGACGCTTTTGCAGAGTGCCGTCGCGGTTTGGTTCGATTCTCCTTTCGATGCTATGGCTTCCGAATTCCAGCTTCTTCCGCAGTACCAGGACAGGGTTTTCTCCGACAACCACAGCGAAATCTGCTACTACGCGAGCGCGAGCCTCTACTCGGCTTTCGAGCGGCTCATCTATCAGGGCAAGCTCGATTCGAAATTCCGCAGCGCGAAGTCGTATGCCTGCTATCTCGTCAAAAAATCGCTCGGCTACGGAACTGTCAGCATGAACGACACCCAAAAATCGGTTTCGCTCTCCCAGTCGATTCTGTCGCTTTGCAAGCGGGACGTGGAGCTTGAGGACGCGTTCAACGACGCCCTCCTGGTGTTCGAGAAGGCCGAGGAGCTGTTCTCCAAGGCAAACGGCGGAAAGAGGATGGGAGACTTCCTCAGCAACCAGAAAATCATGTCGTATCTGCGGGAGGCCAGAAAAGCACTTGGCGTGCGCGCGGAGGAGAAGGCTGACGAGAACAGCGCCGTCACTTATTCAGGGCGGATTGCCAGAATCGACAGGGACCGCTACGGCAGGTACTACCTTTTCATCACGAGAAGCGCCGGAACCGTGTTCGCCCACGAATCGTACAGCAAGTCCGTCTCTTTCTCCCGCCTGCAGAAGGGGCAGAGCGTCGTCTACGAGCTTGGCCCGGACGCGAACGGCAAGGAGGTCGCCAAGAACGTCCACCCTTGACCAGCGCGGATTTCCGGCTTGTTCCACGGAGAATCGGAGGCTCTGTTTTTTTTGAAAAAACTTTTTGTAAAAGCGTAGACCGTAAAAAACATTTGCTTTATCATTCGATTTTATGCGTAAAACTTTGGGTTCCAGTTTTCCGCACAAGTGAAAAAAGGGACGAATGGCTTCGGCGGGGAAAATCGGCTGCCTGTCGGATTCATGGAAACAGAATCTTTCACTTTTAATCGAGCCGGCAATGGGTTTTGCGGCTCATTATCAACTAAAAAGGTGGTTTGGGACATGTTCAATCGTTCTGACTACATTTCCGATTCCGAGTGGAATCGTTTCTTGGAGTTCTCAAAGGATTTGGAGACTCCGAACGTTGTTGTCAATCTTCATCAGATTAAGTACAACTTCATCAAGTTGCGCGACTCTTTCCCTTTCGCGCACATTTTCTTCGCCGTCAAGGCGTGCCCAGGTGAGCCTGTCCTCAGGCTTCTCTCCGAACTCGGCTCGAATTTCGACGTGGCGTCGAGATACGAGTTGGACAAGCTTCTCGCGCTCGGTGTGTCCGGCGACAGAATTTCTTATGGCAACACGATAAAAAAGGCGCGGGACATAAAGTATTTTTATGAAAATGGCGTGCGTCTTTTTGCGACGGATTCCAAAGACGATTTGAGGAACATCGCCGAGAACGCACCTGGAAGCCGCGTGTTCGTCCGCATTTTGGTCGAGGCTGGGCAGAGCGCGGATTGGCCTCTCTCCAGAAAATTCGGCTGCCACCCGGACATGGCCTACGACATTCTTGTGTTGGCCCGCGAGCTTGGACTTACTCCTTACGGCGTCTCCTTCCACGTCGGCTCACAGCAGCGCGACATCGGTACATGGAACGACGCAATCGCAAAAGTCACTTATCTCTTCTCTTCTCTTGAGGAAGAAGAGGGCATCAGGCTTTCGATGATAAACATGGGTGGCGGTTTCCCTGCCCACTACATTCAGCCGACAAACGAATTGAGCGTCTATGCGTCGGAGATTACCCGCTACCTCCACGAGGATTTCGGAGACGAACTTCCGATGATTATCCTTGAACCTGGCCGCTCTCTTGTTGGCGACTGCGGAATATTGACGAGCGAGGTCATTCTCGTTTCAAGAAAGAACAACACGGCTTTGCAGCGTTGGGTATATCAGGATTCTGGAAAGTTCAACGGTTTGATTGAGACGATGGACGAGGCGATGAAGTACCCTGTCATTTCAAGCAAGGACGCACCCGGCGAGAAAGAGGGCGAGGTCATTCTTGCGGGCCCGACCTGCGACAGCGCGGACATCATGTACGAGAATTTCCGCTACAAGCTTCCGCTTTCACTGAAGGCCGGCGACAGGCTCTACTGGCTCACGACCGGAGCCTACACCGGAAGCTACGCCAGCGTGGAATTCAACGGCTTTCCACCGATAAAGACCTATTTCATGGAATAGGATTCTAGTTCATTATGCCAGTCCGAAAGCTTAATCTTCCGAACTGGTTGATTTTTCATCCCGCACTTCATTTTTAAGTGCGGGATTTTTTTGTTTGTTCAGTTTTTTATGCCAAGCATGCGTCGAGGGCGGCAGAAATCGCCTTCTTGTCGAGCTTCTGTCCGATGATGCAGAGCTTTATCATGCGGTCGCCGACCTTCTCGTCCCAGTCCTTCGCGATGTCCGGGTTCTGGGCGAGAATTTCCTTCTGCTCTTTCGGGCTTGCGGTGGCAATCCACTGTCCTGAAGGACCCGCCTGAATCTGCCTTCCTGAAGTCTCGAAGACGTACGCCATGTCCTCTTCGTCCGAGAAGTAGCAGAGGCCCTTGCAGCGGATGATGTTCTTCGGCCACTTTCCTGCGAAGTCGTCGAGCTTGTTCCTGTCGAACGGCTTTCTTCTATAATAAATGAAAGTTCCGATTCCGTACTCGTCGTCGTCGGCTCCAGAGTCCCCCTCGTGCTTGTGCTCGTGGTGGTGGTGGTGATGGCCGTCGTGGTCGTCGTCGTCATGGTCGTGGTGGTGCTCGCAGTGTTCGTCGTGGTCATCGTCATCGTCGTCGATTTCGCCTTCCTCAAGCTGCTTGCACCAGCCGGCTGCTCCGTAGACAGTCTCGAAGTCGAAAGAGCCTGTCGCGAGCATGTCGGCGACCGGAACCTTTCCGTGGTCTGTCTCGATGATTTTGACTCCCGGATGGAGAACCTCGATGACCTTGCGGACTTTCTTGAACTCGTCCTCCGTGACCAAATCCTTCTTGTTGATTACGAGAGTCGAACAGAACTCAATCTGCTGCACGAGAAGACTTTCGATGTCTTCCTCGCCGATTTTCTCCTTGTTCAAAAGCTTGTCTCCGCCTGCGAATTCGTCAACCAAGCGGGCTGCGTCAACGACACCGACTACATTGTCGAGCTTTCCGTTTTTGATGAGCTCAAGCTCCTGCGCGATAGGCATCGGCTCGCAGACTCCTGAGGCCTCTATCATGATGTAGTCGTATTTTCCTGTCTTGATGATGTTCTCGATGTTCTGCGCGAGCGCGCTCTTGAGAGTGCAGCAGATGCAGCCGTTCGTGAGCGGAACGATGTCCGACGTGTCGGTGATTTTCGCTCCGTCCGCGATGAGTTTCGCATCCACGTTCACTTCTCCGATGTCGTTCACGATGACCGCGACCTTGTATCCTTCCTGGTTCGTGAGGACCTGATTCATGAGCGTCGTCTTTCCCGCTCCGAGATATCCGCACAAAAGCGTTATCGGCGTAAGTTTCTTTGCCATTTTAGCCTTCCTTCAAAAAAAATGTTTTCAACCATCAATATAATGAAAATTTCTGCTGCCGTGTAGGGTTTGATTTCTTTTGAGAAATTCTCGCGGGGAAAAAACTCGCGAAGCGGAAAGATTACCGATTCCGTAGGTTCTCAAAAATTTTCCGCCGAAGGCGGAAATCTTGATGCTAGCATCAAGATTGGTTTTGACAAA
>CAMHLH010000133.1 GCA_946185925.1 uncultured Treponema sp. | reverse complement strand
GGCTTACACACAGTCTGCTGCTCAGCCACTCACACAGCTCCGCAACATGGTTTACTACAACTCAGACATCGAGTTGGCTTCTCGCTATCCAAACTATGTGACAGAAGTTTCTAAGAAAGAGATTCACGGTCTCGAAGTTCTCCGCACAATGCAGTCTAAGCCATGGACAGCTTGCATCGGACAGGACAAGATGCCACAGCCAGGTGCCGACCTTGATCGTTTCTACAACCAGGGCGTCATCGAGTTCTTCACAGGCAAAAGAGAGCTCACAAAAGAGAACTGGGATGCTTGGGTAGAAGAGTTCAAGAAGCAGGGTGGAGAAGAGTGGAACAACAACGCCATCAACCTTGCAAAAGAGAACCGCTACATCAAATAGTTTTAGAGAAATCTAAAATCTAGTGGGGAAGGCCAGTCTTCTTGAAAACAGAAGACTGGCTTTTTTTTTCGCTTTTTTCTTTTATACTTTTTCCATGAAAAACACACGAAAAAACGAGCTTGCCGTCTGCGGCTTTGAGGCGGTCAAGGCTCTTGCAAAGAAACACTCTGAATCTATACGAAGATTCTACTACAATGACGAGCGGACCATGGCATTTGGAGATTTATTCCGCTCGCTCGCGGCAAGGAAGATACCATACAACAAAGTCGAGGACACCGAGTTGGAGAAGCTCAGCGGAACGGTGCACCACCAGGGCGTCGTAGCCATGATTGAGCAACCAGAGATTCCTCACCTGACGACAGAGATAGCCGACGACTGGCTGCACAAAAAGGAGTCCGCGCTTCTGCTCGACAGGGTTGGAAACGCGAACAATCTAGGTGCGATTGTAAGAAGCGCGGCTTTTTTTGGCTTCAAGAACATAGTCATTCCTTTGGACGAGGCGCAAAGCTCCATAACGACAAGTTCGTACAGGGTCGCCCAAGGAGGCATGGAATACGTGAACATCTACTCGATACGCTCAATCTCTAAACTCCTTACAGCAATGAAGGGAAAGATGATACGTTTTGGAACGGATGTGAGGGCGAAGACGACTGTGGAAAGAATCCCAAGTCTCTGCGAGAAAAAGCCAGCCTTGATAGTTCTTGGAAACGAAGAGCATGGAATATCGGACGAGGTTAGAAAAAACTGCGACTATCTGATTCTCATTCCGTTCTCGGAGAATCCAGACGCAAAGCAGCCGATTGAAAGCTTGAACGTAGCACAGGCGGCTTCAATTGTCCTTTACGAGTGCCGAAAGTTGAACACGAAGTAGAAGCCCCAGATTGAAAAATTCGCCGCACGGATTTGGGATTTCTTAAACAAAATCCCAAATCCAGTGCGGCTAAATGAAGAGCGTTAGTCAGAGAAGAGCGGTGTTGAGAGATACCTGTCGCCAGAATCAGGAAGAAGCACGACTATTGTCTTTCCCTCGAATTCAGGTCTTTTTGCCACCTGAATTGCGGCCCAGAGAGCTGCTCCAGAAGAGATGCCTGTCAGGAATCCCTCTGTTTTTCCAAGCTCCTTTCCAGTAGTGAAAGCGTCGTCGTTCTCGACCGCGATTATTTCATCGTACACGCCAGTGTCCAAGGTTGAAGGGATGAAGCCCGCTCCGATTCCCTGAATTTTGTGAGGACCAGGGATTCCCTTCGAGAGCACAGGCGAAGTCGCAGGCTCGACGGCGAAAACCTTCACGTCCGACTTCTTAGACTTGAGATAGCGACCGACACCGCTGAGCGTTCCGCCGGTTCCAACACCAGCAACGAATGCGTCTACAACTCCGTCCGTGTCGTTCCAAATCTCTGGTCCTGTAGTTTCCTCGTGGGTCTTTGGGTTGACGGGATTCACGAACTGGCCCGGAATGAAGCTGTTCGGAATGGTCTTGGCAAGCTCTTCGGCCTTCGCGATGGCACCTTTCATGCCCTTTGAGCCATCGGTGAGGACAAGCTCCGCACCATACGCTTTCAAAAGATTGCGGCGTTCGACAGACATAGTTTCAGGCATCGTAAGCACAATCTTTATTCCATAGCTGGCAGCCACGGCTGCAAGTCCGATGCCTGTATTTCCCGATGTCGGCTCGATTATCGTGGAGTTCTTGCTGAGCTTTCCAGAAGCCAAGGCATCGTCTATCATCGCCTTTGCGATTCTGTCCTTGACGCTTCCCGCCGGGTTCAAATACTCAAGTTTGGCAACAAGCCTTGCCTTCAAGCCCAATTTCTCTTCCAAATTTGAAAGTTCAAGAAGCGGTGTGTGACCAACCAGGTCAATTATCTTCTTCGCTATTTTTGCCATTTGCGGCCTCCTTTTTATGTATTACCTATCGGAAAAGTATGGAATATACTCTACCCTAGCCTTTCCATATTGTCAATAATTCAGATGTTGTACATATAACTTCCCTCGGACCTATTGTTGTTCACCAAATCCGCGAGAGTTACGCTGTCGAGATAGCCGTTTATCACCTTGCTAAGCCCCTCCCACAGAGGCAGCGTGTGGCAGACATCTTTCTTTTCGCAGAGATTCTGCTCCGCCTCAAGGCAGGCGACGGGCGCCAAAGAGCCTTCCGTTATGCGGAGAATTTCGCCGACCGTGTAGTCGGACGAATCCTTCGCGAGCTTGTAGCCGCCCTGCGGCCCCCTGACGGATGACAAAAGCCCGAATTTGCTGAGCAGGGACGTTATCTGCTCAAGATACTTTATCGATATTCCCTGTCGACTGGACACATCTTTCAGAGCTATGTAGTCTCCGTTGCCGTGCAAAGCCAAATCTATCATGAATCGAAGAGCATATCGGCCGCGCGTGGATATTTTCATTTGATTTCCCCCTGACATCCCCTATTTTTCTTGGGATTTTATCAGAAAATTATAAAGCAGAAAAATTGTTCAGTAAATCGATAGGAAATTAAGATTTTTATTTTTCTTCAGCGACAAAAAAAACGGGCGCGAATTTTCTCCACGCCCGCATTCAAGAAAGACAGAACAACTATCTGTTCATCTCGCTCTGCTTGCCCTTTGTCTGGTGGCCTTTGATAATCGAAGAAATCTCGTTGAAATCAGAAAGAGGAAGGTCGCCGGCGATTGTGTTCTTCGTGGCGCAAGTGGCGTTTCCGAATTCCATGGCCTTCTTCGGGTCGTTGTACTTCAGGAGACCGAAGAGGACTCCAGAGCAGTATGCGTCGCCGGAACCGATTCTGTCGACGACATCGATGTCCTTGTACGGGTCCTCCGTGTAGAAAGTGTCCTCGGCCTTCGAGTAGACGAGAGAAGTGAACGAATGGACTTTCGGGCTGATGACCTCGCGCTCTGAAGAAGCGATAATCTGGATGTTCGGATAGTCCTTGCAGAATTCCTTGTGCATCTCCTGCAGAGTTCCGGATTTCTGGAACATCCTGCGGCAGCTCTCCTCGGAAATGAAGAGGACATCGACGAACGGAAGAATCTGCTTGATTGTGTTGCGAGCAGTGTCCTCGTCCCAAAGGTTCGCGCGGTAGTTCACGTCGAACGCAATCTGGGCACCCGCGGCCTTGAAGTTCTTTATGAGGTCGAGTGCAAGTGTGCGAGTCGCCTCGCTCAACGCCAATGTGATTCCTGACGTGTAGAACATTCTGGTCTTTCCGTAGATGTCCGAAGGAATTTCCTCAGGCTTTATCTTTGTGATTGAAGAATGGCGCCTGTCGTAAACCACGGTCGGCTTTCTTGGATAGGCTCCGTTCTCATAGTAGTAGATTCCAAGTCTGGCGTCCGGGTTGTCGTCATAGATGATGAAATCGTCGGAAACGCTTGAGAATCTGATTCTGTTTTTCACGAAAGTTCCAAGCTCGTTTCTTGGAAGCCTTGTGATGATTCCTGAGCGCAGCCCAAGAAGGGAAACCCCCGAAGCCACGTTCAGTTCCGCTCCACCCGCATGCTTCTCAAAAACATCGCTCCTGAAAATACGGCCGTTCGACGGCGGTGAAAGTCGGAGCATTGTTTCTCCGAATGTTATCAAATCAAATTTTTTTGTCGGCTGCTGTTCCATAATAAGCTCCAAAATCCTTATTCAAAGGAAGATTGGCTATATTTTATCTGTAAAAATAACTGTTCTCAAGTCGGAAAAGGTTTGATTTACTTTTGATTTTCGCTCGAATATACTTTAAGAATGAACGAACACGAATCTCAGATTGACATGGAAGAAGAGGAAGACGACGGAAATTCGCGCCGAAGCAACATCATAATGACGATTATTTGGATCGTGTGCTTCATAACGGTCTCTGTCGTTTTTCTGGTGAAACTCGACGACATAAAATCAAATTTGAAAAACACCCGATTTTTTGAAAGAGTTTTCGGAACGACGCCTTCATTCATAGCGAACTACAATGACGAGCCCAAAGTCCAAAAAGCCGACGAGGGTGAAACCGTCATCAACATCGACAAAATAACGGACAAAAATTCCTATTCGGGGGACACCACCGAGGCTCTGACAGAAATCACAGAGAAGGACTCCGTCTGGAGCAAGACCGGTGAATATTCCAACGAAGAGCTGGACAAGGAATTGACGGACGACTTGAAGAATCTGCTCGACCCGAACGCAGAAGACGAAAACATCGCTCTTTTCGAGAACAAGACGAGCGAGACTGTGGAAGACGACGGCTCGAAAGTGGTCTCGTATTCCGAAATGCTGCCCGACGAAGAAAGTTCCGAGACAGTCACAAGCGAAGAGGACAACGCGAGGCCGACATCGCTTCCGATAAAGATAGCGGACGGAGACAAGACCTACGAGGAAATTCCAGTGGATTCTGAAATCGAAACGTCGCAGGCGAAACTTTGGTTCACGATTGTGGATGACGACGGGCGGATTTCCAGGAAGCAATGCGTCAGGAGGGTCGTCAGGTCGACGGCACCGCTCACGACAAATTTGAAGATGCTGCTCCAAGGCCCGAACTCTGTCGAGCTGGACGCCGGCTGCATGTCGCTGATTCCGAGCGGAACCCGGCTTTTGACCGCGATTGTGAAGGACAACACGGCGTATCTCAATTTCAGCAGGGAATTCGAGGAGAACAGGCTCGGCGTGGAGGGATTTTTGGCGCAGCTGCAGCAGATTGTCTTCACTTCCACGGAATTCGCGACCGTGAAGAACGTGCAGATTCTTGTCGAGGGACAGAAAAAAGACACCCTCGGCGATGGAGTCTGGGTAGGTTCTCCATTGTCGAGGGCTGATTTCAGATAAAGAGCTATTTCGCTTTACTTCACCTCGTATGAAGAGACGATGCTGTCGAAGTATTTCTTGTTCTTGTTGTAGGAACCTGCATCGACCGTCAGGCTGAATATGGACTTTGTGCCTTCGCCGATGTTCTCGATTCTCTTCTTGTCGTATTTGAACGATTTTGACGAAGAATCATAGAAAACCTGGTCGAGTTCGATTTTTCCGTTCTTGTCGGAGACCTTCATCTTTGACCAATCTGGATACGAGTGGTCCCTTCCGAGAATCAACATGCGCATCAAGCTTCCTTTCTGAGCGTCGCTTATCGGCAGGGCGGCTGTCGCTATTGCCGAGACGCTTCCGAGCATCCAGCTGGCGGCGGATTTCTGCTCCCAGTTGGAGTCGATTTTGAAGGTCTGGCTCTTCAAGCCCTCGTTCTCAATCTGCATGTCGCTCGCCTTGCCCTTCTTGATTTTTGAGGCGGAGCCGTAGCTGACTTTCGCCGGTATTCCCTTGAAATCAGAGAAGGAAGTGTCGGAAGAGTCCGTGAGCTTTCCACCGGTCACGGCGTAGAAGGCGACCTTGCCGTCGGAAGTGACGATTCTGTCCAAGTTGAGGACAGGAATCATCGGGTCGTATTCCATGGTCACGCGGCCGCCGAACTGGCTGTAAGTCTCGGCCGAGGAAGTCTTCTCCTTCAACTCTCCCAAAAATATCCTTTTCGGGAACATCTCGTAGGCTATGTCGTGGAGATAGTTCACGATGTCGGTCTCGTCCTGCGACTTCGGGAACGGGTCTGGCGGAGTCTCGCCGGTGAATTCGATTATCCCCTTTGAGGCTGCCTTCTCCGTGTCCAGCGTGAAGTAGAACTGGAGCTTGACCTCCGCCTGCTTGTCGGTCGCGGGCGCGTAGTACCGAAGTCCGTATGTCGATTCGTCAAAGTAGATGATTCCGACGTAGGACTCGCGCTCGAACGAAGAATCCCTGTAGTAGACGAACTGTCCGCTCTGGTCTGGAATCGACTGCTGGACGCCGGGAAGGGCGAAAACAGAGACAGAGGCCAGAAGCAAAAAAAGTGATGCGATGTATTTTTTCATTTGAAACATTCCCCGATTATTGAAACTCTCGAAAAACAAATGCGTTTCCATTTTCACCAATGGAAACGCATTTTTCAGTTCAATAAAAACTATGCGTTCAACTTCGCCAACTCTGATTTGACAAATTCGACCGCCTTGCTGATTGAATCCTCAACGGAAAGCAAATCGGCTTTCTCAGCGGCGCGCGGCTTGAACTCGACGTTCGGGAGGTTCTTGTCGCCCACAGTGATTCTGAGCGGGATTCCGATGAGTTCCATGTCGGCGAATTTCACGCCCGGACGCTCGTTCCTGTCGTCGAGGAGAACTTCGATTCCGGCCTTCTGCAATTCGTCGTAGATTTTGTCGGCGACTTCCTTCATTTTTCCATCGTACTTGATTGGAACGACACAGACCTGGAACGGAGCGACAGACATCGGCCAGATGATTCCCTTCTCGTCATTGTTGTTCTCGATAATCGAAGCCAAAGTCCTGTCCACGCCGATTCCGTAGCAGCCCATCGTAGGCTCGGTCGGCTTTCCGTTCTGGCCGAGGAACGTGACGTGCATCGAGTGCGTGTACTTGTGGCCGAGCTTGAAGATGTGTCCGAGTTCGTTTCCCTTTGTCGAATAAAATTTTCCGCCGCAAATCGGGCAGAAATCACCCTCTTTCACAGTGCGGACGTCGGCGTTGATGAACGGAACAAAATCCCTCATCGGCTCAACGTGCCTGATGTGGAATCCATCCTTTCCGCTTCCGGCTATTGCGTCGTGCATTTTCGCCTCTCCGTTCTCGACTACGGAATAATCGACGATGAGGGGAGCCTTCACGGTGACAGGTCCCACGAATCCGTGCGGCGCGCCAGCAATCTG
>CAMHLH010000132.1 GCA_946185925.1 uncultured Treponema sp. | reverse complement strand
TCCAATGGTGTATTAGCAAGACTTGGGCTGGCGTCGTAGAAGAAGTTCACATCTAAAAAATTTTGGGTTGCCCGGATTAACCCCTATGAAAGAGCAGAGTCTTCCGTGGATTTGTGCGTCGGGCAGCCCTTTTTTTTGTCTTCCGAGCCTTTTTCGGCTATTCAAAAATTCTATACCTTCGATAAAAAATTTGTATTAGGCATGATTTTTGAAATCCTATATAACCTACTACATCGCTAGGTTATATGGAGGTACGGATATGAGCGAAACAGTTATAACGGTTGATTGCGAAAAAATCAAAAATCTTGTCGCAAAAATTTTCGTCGCTTCAAATCTGAATGAAAATGACGCTTTGCTCGTCGCCGACAATCTTGTTCAGGCTGAAATGCGCGGAATCCGCTCGCACGGGCTTGTTCAAGTGGCGAATTACTCAACTTTTATGCGAAGCGGAAAAATCAATGTGAACGCTCATATCAAGCAAATTTCCGAAAGTCCGTCAACGCTTGCCTTTGACGCTGATTTTGCCGCAGGCTCTGTCGCTGGAAAATTTGCGATGAAAAAGACAATCGAAAAGGCGAAAAAAACAGGTGTCGCCATTTCCACCGTGAAAAACGCCACTCACTTTGGATTTGCCGCTTACTACGCTTTGGACGCTGTTCAAGAAAATCTGATAGGGCTTGCTTTTACGAGTTCAAGTTTTTTGGTCGCGCCATTCGGCGGGTACGAGCGCGTTTTGGGCACGAATCCGATTTGTGTTGCCGTTCCAGCGGGAAAACGACGGACGGTCGTTTTTGATGCGGCTACAAGCAATGCGGCTTACAACAAGTCATTTTTCGCCTACACGGAAGGTCGCCCTATTCCCGATGACTGGGGCTTGGACGCGAACGGAAACAAAACGACTAATCCTGCAGACATCGTAAAAAACGGCGGGGCTTTGCTTCCGTTCGGCGGCTACAAGGGCTACGGTCTTGATTTTATCGTTTCGATTCTGACTGAGATTTTGAGCGGCGGGGCAATCGGCTTGAATCCTGACGGCTCAGTTTTTGAGAAGCAAAACGAAATCGCCTACAACTTCGCTGCGATTGACATTTCTCGCTTTACCGATGTGGATTCGTTCAAGGAAACCGTTGACTTGTCAATCGACAGAATAAAATCTTCAAAAAAATTGGACGGAGTTGATGAAATCTTCGTGCCTGGTGAAATTGAATGGAATCTTTATGAAAAATCAAAGAGAGAGGGAATCGGTCTTTATCAAGGTGTCGCTTCCGAAATCGAAAGGACGATACAAGAACTCAGGATTTCAGCATCGCTTGATGATGCGAAAAAATAAAAAATAAGGGGTACATTATGAAAAAAAGTCTTATTGCCAAAATCTGCTTGCTTTTGCTTTTTGCTGGCGTTTTTGTTTCTTGCAACAAGAAGAGCGCGGGAAAAGCCGAGTACAAACTCGTCCAGGGAAAGCAGACTACGAGCACTTTCATCAGCCCGCTCGTGCAGATTGCGGACGAGAAGGGGTTCTTCAGCGAATACAGCCTTGATGTCGAAACCCAGCTCGTCGACCGCTCAGGCTCCTTCGAGGCGGTGAGCGCGGGAAAACTCGACTTCCTGACTTTCGAGCTTGTTCCGCATTTGAGCTACGGAGCGCAGGGGGCGGACGAAATCTTGTTCGGAGGGACTCTCACGGGCGGAATGGCCGTGATGGCGAACAAGAATGTCGCCGAGGAAGTGAAGGACATACGCAACTGGAAGGGGAAGACAATCGGCGTGAAACTGCTTTCGACATCGGAGCTGGTCTCAAAGTACGTTCTCCGCGAGGAATACGGATTCAAAATCGACGACGAGGTGAAGTACAAATTCTACAACGAGAACGAGCCGTTGATTGCGGCGGTCTCAAAAGGCTCTGTCGACATCGCGTTCGTGAGCTCGTCTTTTGTCGACAGCGCGATTTCCCAGGGCGTCGTCTACCTTTTCCCCGAAGTCGATTTGCAGAAGGATTATGTCTGCTGCCGCCAGGTCGCGAACGGAAGCTGCTTCAACAGCAACAAGGAGGCTTTCAAGCGGCTTTTGAAGGGCGAGATTCGTGCGTACAAAATCTACAAGGAAAACGAGAAGGAGGCTGTCGATTCGATTGTCCGCGCGACGCATCAGGACGAGGATTTTGTGAGGCGGACGTACTACAGCCCGGAGACAAGCCAGGGCGCAATCTACAATCCCGACCCGAATTTCAACGGAGTTCTTGGCGACTATCAGATTCTGCTTGACTGGAATTACGTCCCCCGCGGAGTGGAACTTTCTGACTTCTACAACATCTCCGTCTACGCGGACGCTTTGAGCGAGGTCATAGCGGAATTCCCGAACGAGCAGTTCTACAAGGACATGTGGGCCTACTTCCTTGAGAACAACGACAAGCACCCGGAGTTCAACTACAAAAACCTGTAAGAATCGGAGGCACCATGATTTCAATAAAGACACCAAAAACATACATGAACGAAGCCGGAATCGTTTCGCGCGCCGGCGAATACATTTCAAAAATCGGGAAGAATCCGCTGATAATAGCGGGCGAGAAGGCGAAAAAGGCCGTCGGCGATGAATTTTTCGCTTCGCTCGAAAAAAGCGGAGTCTCCGCGAAAAATGTCGGGGATTTTTCGGGCTATCCCTCCCAGCGGCAGTTCGATTCGTACGCGGAGAAGGCGAGAGCCTTGAATGCCGACGTGGTAATCGGAATCGGCGGCGGAAGGGTCTTGGACACTGCCAAGGCGACCGCTGACATTCTCGGTCTCCCGGTTGTCGCCGTGCCGACCGTGGCCGCGACCTGCGCCGCATGGGCCGCCATCTCCATCCAGTACGACGACGAGGGCGGCTTCGTCAAAGTGAGGCAGAACAAAGACTCGGCCCGGCTCGTGCTCGCCGACCCGAAAGTGATTTTTTCGGCTCCCGAAAGGTATCTGTTTTCCGGAGTCGTGGACACGTTCGCGAAATTCTACGAGATTCGCCCGACTGTTGAATTTTTCCCGGAGGACGTTCCTTCCGCAATCGCGCTTAAGGCTTCGGAAATCGCTTTTGAGAATCTGGAGCGCGACACCTTCAAGGCGGTTTTTGACTCGAAGAATGGCGTCTACGGCGAAGCGGCTAAGAATGTTGTCGACGCGGTTGTCTACCTGGCCGGTTTCGCCGGAAGTTTCAAAGGCGAGCACGGGCACTACAGTTTCGCGCATCCGTTCTACCACACTTCAACGCGGCTCCATCACACAAATGTCAAACTTCATGGAGGGAAAGTCGGATTCGGAAGTCCTGGAAGCGATAAAAATCTTCTCCCGATATGGAAACGCTCATGTTCTTGAGGATTTCGCCCTCAGTTCTGAAAAAGACTTGGACTTCATTTCCGAACAGGTTCCAGAAATCTTCGACTATGTGCCGTACAAGGAAAAATCTGCGATAAAAGAAGCTCTGCTCAAGGCGGATTCTCTCACCAAAAAATTCAGGGGGCAAAAATGAGCGTGAAAGCACGAAAGAGCATAGAGTCGCTTCCTCCTTACCGCGCCGCCCGGAGCGTCGACACGCTGAAGCGGGAATACGGCTTAAAAGAAATCACAAAGCCTGCGCGCTGAGCTCGCGGAGAAATTCGGTCTTGAGCCTGAGAATATTGTCGTTGGAAACGGCTCGTTCGAGCTTTTGTACCTCGCTGGAATCGCGTACTTGAACGCCGGCGACGAAGCGGTTGCCGCTCTGCCGAGCTTCGGCTGGTACAAGACCGTGACCGAAATCCTCGGCGCCTCCTTCATCGGCGTTCCCGTGGAGAATTTCCGCATCGACTTGGAAAAAATCGCGGCGAGCGTGGGCGAGAGGACGAAAATCATCTGGCTCTGCAATCCGAACAACCCGACCGGCACGATTTTCACTCATGCCGAGTTGGAGAATTTCCTCCAGAAAATTCCAGACAGCATCCTTGTGGTTCTTGACGAGGCCTACATCGATTTTGTGGAGGAGGAGAATTTCCCGGATTCGATTTCGCTTTTGAAAAAGCACGACAATATTCTGGTTTTGCGCACGTTCTCGAAGGCGGAGGGGCTTGCGGGCTTCCGTGTGGGCTATGCGATTTCGAATCAGGAAATCACCGCCGCGCTGAACAAAGTCCGGATTCCGCTGAACGTGAACGCGCCCGCCCAGTTCGCCGCTCTCGCGTCCCTCAAAGATGAGGATTTCAAAAATCGCACTCTGGAGAACGCCCACCAGCAGAAGAAGCTCTTCTACAAGGCCTTTGGGGAGCTTGGATTTTCCTACGTCGTCTCGAACACGAATTTCATCTTCTTTGATGTGGGGCGCGAATCCGATTCTGTCGTCGAAGCGTTTTTGAAGGAGGGGATTTTAATCAGAGGCGGTTCGGAATACGGCTTTCCGACGATGATACGCCTTACAATCGGAACGCCGGAGGAGAACGAGCGCGTCATAGAAATTTTCAAAAAGCTTTTTGGAGGTCCAAATGAATGAAGCGAATCAAAATCCCGTAATCGAAATCAAGAATCTTTCGCTTTCGTACGAGTCCGAGAACACGACCTACGAGGCTCTGAAGGACATCAACCTCACGATAAACCGGGGCGAGTTCATCTGCATTGTAGGCTCTTCCGGCTGCGGAAAAAGCACTCTGCTTTCTGTTTTGGAGGGTCTGCACACTGCCACTAGCGGAAGCGTAAAAATCAACGGAAAGGAAATACACGGCGCGGGAGTCGAGCGGGCCGTCGTTTTCCAGAGCTACTCGCTTTTTCCGTGGATGACCGCGCTGGAGAACGTCTCCTTTGCCGTGTACGAGACTAGCAAGAAGCGCGGCGAAAAAATCTCGAAGAAGAAAGCCTCTGAAATCGCGCTCAGTTTTTTGAAGCGGGTGGAGTTGAACGGCTTTGAGGACAAACTTCCCGGCGAGCTTTCCGGCGGAATGCAGCAGCGCGTCGCGATTGCCCGCGCGATGGCCTGCGACCCGGAAATCCTCCTGATGGACGAGCCGTTTGGGGCGTTGGACGCAAAAATCCGTGAGAACCTGCAGAAACTTTTGTTGAAGATGTGGCGGGAGGATGAGAAGAAAAAGACCATCGTGTTCGTCACCCATGACTTGAACGAGGCGGAGCTTCTGGCAGACAGAATCGTCTTCATGATTCCGAAGCACATCTACGCCGTGATTGACGACAATCTTCCTCGGCCGAGGAATTATCCGTATATCCAGGAAAGCAGGGAATACAAGGAACTTTACCAGAAACTCGTCAAATATTTTTACAACGACACAATCGAGGTTGTCAGCGAGGGGGCTGCTCTATGAAGAATTTTCTTTCAAAATATGTGTTTAACTTGGCGAATCTTTTTTTCGTGCTCACCCTGCTGTGCTTCCTGCTTCCGAGCAAGTACGCGGCGGAGATGAGAATCGGCTTGAAAAGTCCGCTCGTGTTCGGAATCGTTCTCGTTCTGGTGGAGATTCGCTTTCTTTTCAGTCTGCGGAACAAATCGAAAGCCCGGGCGGCGAAAGACATCACCTTTTTCGTCTTCGTCGTGGCCTTCGTCTGGGAGCTTGTGGTCTCAAGGCTCAATCTGTTCCCGTATGTGTTTGTGCCGGCCCTTGAAAACGTCTTCTATGTGTTCGTGCAGGATTACGCGCTCATCGTCACCGGCTTCTTCAGCTCGATGTACCTTCTTTTGGTCGGAATGACGACTTCCATCGTGATTGCGGTGATTTTGGGAACGCTCGTCGGCTGGAATCCGAGGCTCACGAAGGCGATTTACCCGATTGCGAAGGCTGTCTCGACAGTTCCTCCTCTGATTTACACGCCCTATGTCGTTCTAATAATGCCGACTTTCAGAATGGCTTCGATTTTCGTGATTTTCCTGACGAATTTCTGGAGCACCTTCATGGGCGCGATAAACAACACGGCTTTCGTCGAAAAAAGAATCATAAATTCAGCGAGGGTTTTGAATCTTTCGACTCCCGTGATTCTGTTCAAAGTCATCATCCCGTTCAATCTGCCGAGAATCATCAATGGTCTTCCAATCCACCTCGCTTCCGCTTTGATGACTTTGACTGCCGCGGAGATGCTCGGCGCGGATTCGGGCATGGGCTTCTACGTCCGAATGTCGCTCAACTTCGCGAACTACACGAAAGCAATCAGCGGAATCTTCTTCATCGGCCTTGTCGTGACGGCCTTGAACGCCGTCATCAACTTCGCAAAAAAGCGGTTGATAAAGTGGAGCTACTAAAAAAAATAAATACCGCTTGTGCGGAATTCATGGAGTAAAAAAAAATGTCAATTAAAAAATTTTCGCTTTTGGCTTTCGGCCTTGTCCTTTCTGCTTCCTTCCTTTCTTCCTGCAACGGGAAAAAGGCTTCGGAAGAGTATCTTTCCTTCAACATCGCGGTGACGGCGAACAAAGTCGTCAATCCCTTGATTCAGATTGCACAGGAAAAAGGCTATTTCGAGGCCTACAGGTTCAAGCCCAACTACACTACGCTTGAAATGATTGGTACCCCGGAAGCTCTTATTGCAGGCAAGCTTGATGCCGCCTACGAGCAGATAATTCCTCCAATCAGCTACGGCGCCCAGGGTGCGAACCTCACGATTTTTGCGGGAACTCTTTCTGGCGGAATGGAAGTTGTAGCAAGAAAAGCGGATGCGGAATTTTTGCGAAATCCTGAAAACTGGAAGGGTAAGACAATCGGAGTCATCCATCTTTCAACCGCCGAAATGGTCTCAAAGGCGGCACTCGGAAACAACTATGGCTACAAAGTTGGCGAGGATTTGAATTACAGAATCATCGACGGCTACCCTGCCATCTCTTCCGCCGTCGCAAAGGGCACTTTGGACATCGGGCTGATTTCTTCGGAATACCTTGAGGCTGCCCGTTCAATCGGGCTTGAGCATCTCTTCCACCTTACAAACCTTCAGAAAGACTATGTATGCTGCCGCCAGTATGCCTACGGTCCTTCGTTCGACAAAAACAAGGATGCTTACAAGGCGTATCTCAAAGGTCAGATTCGTGCCTACAAGGATTATGTCACGAATCCTGAGGAATCTGTAAAAAGCCTTGCCCGGCTCACGGGAGAGGACATCGACTACATCTCAAGATACATCTACAACA
>CAMHLH010000131.1 GCA_946185925.1 uncultured Treponema sp. | reverse complement strand
TGCAAATAGACATAGGCAAAATCAGCGACAAACAATACAAAAGTCTCCTCGACAACCAGTACAGAGCGATTGTTGAAGACGCGGAAAACATAAAGCGAACAGCGGAAAAACTTAGGACTCTATTATTCAAAGCAGAAAACAATCTTTCCGAATATGAAAAGTCCGTAAAAAGTCGATGTTGCGACCTCCAACTTCTCGAACAAGTCTATTCGACATACGCTGACAAATGCTGAAAGGTATTTCGCATATCGATAAAATTGACTGCAAAGCACATTCCAGTGCATCAAATCTTTCTTGGAGGCAAAAAATGACGACACTCGACTTGATAAAAAAGTGCAGGACGTACAGGAGATTCGAGCAGAAGGCGATTTCCGACGAGGCAATCAACGAGATTCTGGAAGCGGCGCGGTACACGGCAAGCGGCAGGAACGCACAGCCGCTGGAATTCATCGTGGCGAAATCGAAGGATGCGGTGGAGAAAATCTTTCCGCTCACAAAATGGGCGGGAGCCTTGCCGCCAGAGCTGGGAACGCCGAAAGAGGGCGAGAGGCCGGTGCTATACATCGCGGTCATAATCAACACGGAAATCAACAAGAACGCCGACACGGACGCGGGTCTCGCCATTCAGTCGATGTCGCTCGCCGCAATGGACAAGGGAATCGGACGCTGCATTCTCGGAGCCATCGACAGGACGAAGCTCTCTGAACTGTTCGCGCTGCCGGAGACGAAAAAAATACACACGCTCGTGGCGTTCGGCTACCCGTCGCACGAATCCACAATCGAGGATTTTAAAGGCGAAACAGCATACCACCTGGACGACAAAATGAACTACATCGTCCCAAAAAGAAAGCTTGAGGACATCGTGAGGACAATCTAAGCCTTCAACTCTAGACATCCTCAAAAACGACAAAGCCCCCGGACAAATCCAGCACGATTCGTCCGGGGGCTTTTTCATCGGCAACAACCTCTGGCCGCCGATTTTTATGTTTCCCAAAAGCGGGAATCAATCAATTTACAAAGCTGCGTGGCAAGTACGGGCGATGACGTCGTCCTGCTGCTCTTTTGTAAGGTTGATGAAGCGCACAGCGTATCCAGAAACGCGGACTGTGAAGTTAGCGTACTCCGGCTTCTCTGGGTGTGCCTGGCAGTCCTTGAGCTTCTCAACGCCGAAGACGTTGACGTTCAAGTGGTGGGCACCGGCGTGTCCAGACTCTGGTCCGACATCGAAGTATCCGTCGAGGACGTTCACCAAGTTGTCGATCTGCTCGCTCTTCTCGTGTCCGAGAGCCGACGGGTTGATTGTCTGAGTATTTGAGATTCCGTCCAAAGCTTCCTCGTATGGAAGTTTCGCGACAGAGTTCAAAGACTTCACGAGACCCTTTGTCTCGGCACCGTATGACGGGTTGGCTCCCGGTGAGAATGGCTCGTGGGCCTTTCTTCCGTCAGGCATAGCGCCTGTAGCCTTTCCGTAGACGACGTTCGAAGTGATTGTGAGGATTGATGTTGAAGGCTCGGCATTGCGGTATGTCGGGTGCTTCCTGATCATTCCCATGAACGTGCGGAGGAGCCAGACTGCGATTTCATCGGCGCGGTCGTCGTCCTGTCCGTAGCGTGGGAAGTCTCCCTCGACAACGTAGTCGATGGCCTGGTTCTTGGCGACATCAACGACCTTGATTTCTCCAGTCTTCTTGTCCTTCTGCTTGACTTCGACATCGCCGCGGATGACCTTGACCTTTGCATATTTGATAGCAGAGAGAGAGTCGACGACGTGTGAGAATCCAGCGATACCGGTAGCGAACGTTCTCTTGACATTTGTGTCCTCGAGAGCGAGCTCCTCGGCCTCGTAGTAGTATTTGTCGTGCATGTAGTGGATGGCGTTCAAAGAGTTGACGTAGATGTCAGCGAGCCATTCGAGCATTGCGACGTACTTCTTCTCGACTTCCTTGTAGTTAGAAGCGTCGAGAACATCGGCTGTGATTGGCTGGTATGCAGGTCCGACCTGTTTTCCTTCAGCAAGTCCGCCCTTCTCGTCGCGTCCACCGTTGATTGCGTAGAGCAAAGCCTTCGCGAGGTTGGCGCGGGCGCCGAAGAACTGCATCTCTTTTCCAGTCTGTGTTGCAGAAACGCAGCAGCAGATTGAGTAGTCGTCACCCCAAACCGGGCGCATTACATCGTCGTTCTCGTACTGGATTGAAGAAGTGTCGATAGAAATCTTCGCGCAGTAGCGGCGGAAAGACTCAGGCAATCTCTTTGAGTAGAGGACTGTCATGTTCGGCTCTGGAGATGGTCCCATGTTCTCCAATGTGTGGAGGAAGCGGAAGTCGTTCTTTGTGACCATTGAGCGTCCGTCCTGTCCGAGACCGCCGACTTCGAGAGTCGCCCAAACCGGGTCGCCAGAGAAGAGGTTGTTGTAAGCCTCGATGCGGGCGAAGCGGACCATGCGGGCCTTCATGACGAGGTGGTCGATGAGTTCCTGAGCCTGAGATTCTGTAATCTTTCCAGCTTTCAAGTCGCGCTCGATGTAGATGTCGAGGAACGTAGAGACACGTCCGATAGACATGGCGGCACCGTTCTGAGTCTTGATGGCTCCGAGGTAGCCGAAGTACAACCACTGGACAGCCTCTTTCGCAGTCGTAGCAGGCTTAGAGATGTCGAATCCGTAGATTTTCGCCATTTCCTTGAGGCCTTTGAGAGCCTTGATCTGCTCAGCGACCTCTTCCTTGAGGCGGATGACTTCCTCAGTCATTGTGCCGTCGCCGATGTTGGCCTTATCCTCTTCCTTTGCTTTGATAAGAGCGTCGATACCGTAAAGAGCAACGCGGCGATAGTCTCCGACGATGCGTCCGCGTCCGTATGTGTCAGGCAAACCTGTCAAGATGTGAGAGTTGCGGACAGCGCGAATCTCAGGAGTGTAAACATCGAAAACAGCGTCAGAGTGTGTCTTGTGGTAGACAGTGAAAATCTTGTGGAGTTCTGGATCTGGAGTGTAGCCATACTGCTCGCATGACTGCTCAGCCATCTTGATTCCACCGAACGGCATGAAGGCCCTCTTCAAAGGCTTGTCAGTCTGGAGACCGACAACCTGCTCCAAGTCCTTCAAAGCCGGGTCGATGTATCCGGCAGGATGGGCTGTGAGACCAGTGACAATTGAAGTGTCCATGTCGAGGACACCGATTCTCTCTTTTCCGTCTTTTCCGATTGATTTCTTGTTGTGCTCAGCCTTCTGGAGCTCCTGCAACTTGTCGAAAAGTTTGTTAGTTGCGTCTGTTGGACCTGCGAGGAACTTCTCGTCTCCATCGTAAGGTGTGTAGTTGTTCTGGATAAAGTCGCGAACGTTGATTTCTTCTTTCCAAAGGCGTCCTTTGAATCCGTCCCAAGCTTCTGCCATAAAAATACTCCTTCCTGCACTTTTTGGAGCCTTGACAAAGCATTGTCGACATCGATTCCGTCCGCATAGAACCGCATGGACTCCATACTACGATGGAAACCCACGGGGAATTTGAAGATGGAAGAGACCTTGAGCCGAGAAAACGACCCAAAATCCTTTTGATGCAGCAACATAGTTTCAACAAGGCTCGTATTTATGCAAGCAAATTAATTGATAACTACGGGATGGCTTTCACCATCCCACTGTTTATTTGTTTCAAGTATATTCCAAAACAAAATGTGTTTCAATTTGCTTCGGAACACACATTCCAATTTGACAAAACCGACGCGGCTTCAAGAACCGCAATCAGTTTGTAATCATTACAAAAATGAATATATTACAGATTATCGCTTTTGTCAAACAGAGGCAAAAACGACCGCCGCTATTTCAGAAGATTTCTCTCCGAGGCGAATTCGACGCACTTCCTGTTCCACTCGGCACCGCCCTTCGCATCGAAGTCCGAAAGCCAGGCGTTCCAGTTGTCGCTTGTCAAATTCCTGTTTCCACGGACAAAATCCAGCAGGCTGCTCTCAACAAATTTCTTCAAGTCGGCGCTCGGAGAAGGAAGCAAATCCATTCCATATCCGTCTGTCCATGATTTTTCCCTCATGTCCTCAAGAATCTTGTACGCGCTGAGCTTCTTTCCATTTTTCGTGGTCCACTCAGGATAGCGGGCTTCGAGCTCCTCGTCTGAATTGTAGAAGACGAAGTTTCGGAGCTGCAGGAACGGCATCATCTCCGGTTTCGAATACGCCTTGGCTGGGTCGGGAAGATTTTCAACGCTGATTCTTCCGGCAGAGTCCCGGGTGTAGTTCTCGCCCTCGACTCCGTAGCCGAGCAGATGGTAGCCTTCGTCGCTGCTCATCCATTCAAGGAGTTCGGCGATTTTCGCAAGTTTAGGCTCGGCCTTCTTCGAGACGGCGAGGAGCCTGTGGCCGGACTCTGTGAAGACTCCGACGGACTTTTTCCCGTCAGGCCCCTCCGGCGCGTCGACTACAATCCACTCTCCGTCAGGGAAGGCCTCGTCGAACGGCTTGTAGTTTGACTCAAGGGCGAAGGCTGCGTTCTGCTCTCGCATTATTCCAAAGCGGCCGCTCTTCCACGCGTTCCTGAAATCGTCCTTTCCGTAGGCGTCCCAGTTGGGGTCGATGACTTTCGCCTCGTAGATTTTTTTGATGAATTCAAGGGCATTGTAGTAGCCCGGCTTGTAGATTGTGAGTCCCGCGTCATTCTTGTCCAGGCAGAAAGTTCCAGGAACACCAAACGCTCCGAAGAACGGCTGGAACTTTCTTCCCAAACCGCCCTCCTCTTTTCTGATTTCGATGAACGCTCCGAATCCGTAGGTGTCGTCCTTTCCGTTTCCGTCAGGGTCCTTGAAAGTAAAGTCCTTCATCACATTGAAAAAATCATCGAGGGTGACAGGAATTTCAAGGCCGAGTTTGTCGAGCCAGTCCTTTCTGATGAGGATTCCCTCGTTTTGTGAAACCGCGCTCGGCTGGGCGAAGACGTAGGAATGGCCTTTCGTGTTGTAGACTTTCCTTGAATAGGCGTCGTACATCTTCGAGGTTCTGTTCGGCATCATGTCGAAAGCCGACTCCACAGCGGCAAGGTCGCCCGAGCGGATAAGGCTCGACACGGCCTCTCCGGTCGCCGAGAAAAGGTCGGGGAGTTTGCCGGAAGCGGCCGCATCCAAAAGAACTTTCGTCTGCTCGGTGGACTTTGCAGGAAGGGGCTTCAATTTCAGATTTATGCCAAGCTCGCTCTTGACTTTGCCATAGACAGCCCAATCGGACGGTGGAGGCCCGGCTTCAGAAAAGCTCGGATTGTACCAAACCTCCACCTGCGTCAATTCAGAATTCTCGTCAGTGCATGAAACAAATGTCACGATAAGACAAGAAACAACAAGAAATGCGACAAATTTCAACAGTTTCAAGATATTTCTCATGATGAGGAAAAGATGTCATATTTCTATATTGTTTGCAATTGAATTTTGCACATTTGAATATTATTGATAAAAAATTCAATCGACATACGAGTTGGAATTTTCAACCTGCTCAATGCAGGCCTTTTCCCATTCGGCTCCGCCCAGCCTGTCGAATTCTGAAAGCCATGACTTCCAGTTGTCTTCTGTAAGGTTGCGCTTTCCGACCACAAAATCCATGAGGCTCGACTCGTAGAACTTCTTGAGCTCGGCGGGAATCATCGGAACGCCCACGGACTGCGACCAAGGCTTCTTCTGCATGTCGCGGAGGAGGGAGAGAGCGCTCATCCGCCTGCCCATCTTCGTGTACCATGTAGGATACCTCGCGACAAGTTCCGCGTCGCTTCCATAAAAGACGAGATTGCGGAGCTGCAGAATCGGGGTCACGGATTTTTTTGTGTAGGCCAGCTCCGGGTCGAGCAAGTCCTTCGTGGAGACATTGCCGTCCTTGTCGAGCGAGTAGTTCACGTCCTTGAGGCCGTAGGCAATCGTGTTGTAGCCGTCGGTGGACATCCACTCGAGCAGGCGGGCGATGTGCTCCATCTTGCCGAGTTCGGAAGCCCTCTTTGAAACGGCGAACGTCCTGTACGCCTGAGTGTAGCAGCCCACGGAAGATTTACCGTCAGGCCCAACGGGCGGGTCAATCAGCATCCACTCTCCGTTGGGGAAATTCTCGTCGAACGGCTTGTAGTTCGCCTCAAGGGCAAGGGCTGCGTTCTGCTCGCGCATGATTCCGAAGCGCCCGCTCTTCCATGCATCCCTGAAATCGTCTTTCTTGTAGGCCTCCCAGTTCGGGTCAATCAGCTTGTCCGAGACGATTTTCCTCACCAGCGTCATCGCGTCGTAGAATCCAGGCTTGTGCACATTCAAGCCGAGACCTTCCTTTGTCGCGTTGAAAGTGCCAGCGACTCCGTAGGCTCCGAACCACGGCGAGAACCTGCGTCCAAGCCCCCCCTCGTGGTTGTTGATTTCGACGAAGGCTCCGAATCCGTAAGTGTCGTTTTTTCCGTTTCCGTCAGGGTCGCCGTATGTGAATTCGTGCATCACGGAAAGATACTCGTCCACGGTCTTAGGCACTTTCAGCCCGAGCTTGTCCAGCCAATCCTTCCTTATCAGCACGCCCTCGTTTCTGTCCACAGAGCCGATTTGGCAGAGACCGTAGGTCAAACCGTCGAACTTTCCCGCCCTGCGCGCGCTTTCGTCGTACATCGTGGAAGTCCTTCTCGGCATCATCTCGAACATTCTGTCGACGCGGGCAACCTTGTCCACTTTCAGAAGATTCAAGAGAATGTCGCGGTTGCACATGAAAAAATCGGGCAGTGAATTGGACTTGGCGGCCTGCATTATCATCTCGTTCTGCTCTTCCTTCTTTGTGGGAAGCGGCTTTGCCTTGAGCCTGATTCCAAGCTTGTCCTGAATAATTTTGTAGCCGAACCAGTCGTCCGGCAAAGGCGCATCGGCACTCGTGTAGGGACTGTACCAGATTTCGATGTCCACAAGACCATCGCTTTTCTCGTCCGAGCAAGAAAAGAAGAACGGCATAGAAGCGCAAAGAAGACCCGCTCCTATTTTTCTCAAAATTTTCTTCATTAGGGAATCTCCTAAACTTTTTTTATTTTTTTTATCGATAAACTCTAGCCGAATCAGATTTTAGAACAAATACCGCGAAAATCAAAACTGGACCTTCACGGCCAAGTCGAAGAGCATGCCGTCGAGTAAATTGCCGGAAACAAGAGAGCCGAGAGGAATGTAGGTCCT
>CAMHLH010000130.1 GCA_946185925.1 uncultured Treponema sp. | reverse complement strand
CCTACTTGAAGGGCAAGGACGAGATTTTGAAGGGGCTTGAGAAGGGCGTTTTCTTCAAGGCCGAGGACGGCTCTGTGCGCGTGGACGTTACGGAGGCCGTTGGCAAGGGCAAGGACGGCGAGGACCACGAGAAGGTTCTTTTGAGGAAGGACGGAACGAGCGTCTACATCACGCAGGACATCGGAACGGCGATTTCAAGGCACAAGGACTGGGCTTTCAACCAGTTGGTCTATGTCGTCGCTTCTGAGCAGATTTTCCACTTCAAGGTTCTTTTCTACATTTTGAAGAAGCTCGGATTCGACTGGGCGGAGAAGCTCTACCACTTGAGCTACGGTCTCGTGAACCTCCCGAACGGCCGCATGAAGAGCCGCGAGGGAACTGTCGTTGACGCGGACGACCTCATCGACTCCCTCCGCGACGACGCTCTCAAGGCGATAAAAGAGAAGGGGCGCGAGGAGGATGTTGGCGACGCGAACGAGGTTGCGGAAAAAGTTGCGCTTGCCGCCTTGCACTACTATCTTCTCCAGGTCTCCCCCGTGAAGGACATGATTTTCAACCCGGAGGAATCGCTTTCGTTCAACGGAAACACGGGACCGTACCTGCAGTACATGGGCGCGCGCATCGCCTCGATTTTGCGGAAGGCTGACGAGGCCGGCGTGAAGGCGATGGCTCCGGCTGACGCCGCGAAGCTTTTGAGCGCGGCCGAGGAATGGGATTTGCTCAAGAAGCTCGGCGAATACCCTGAGACAATCCGCCGCTCCGCCGAGAATTTCGACGCTTCGGTCGTGACGGGCTACATCTACGACGTGGCGAAGCTCTTCTCCAAGTTCTACCAGGAGTGCCCGATTCTCGGCTCAACCGACGAGAACTTGAAGAGGGCTAGGCTCACATTGGCTTCGGCGACTCTCCGCGTCCTCAAGGAAGCGATGGGGCTTGTTCTGGTGCCGTATTTGGACAGGATGTAAATTCAAATTCAGAGAAAAAAATCCTCCAGCCGTTCCGTGCTTTTCATTGCCCAAGAACGCTGGAGGTTAGTTTGCATTTTTCGCTTTATTTTGCGTTGCGCGCGATGCGGAAGCCGATTCCTGTCAATTTCTTTGATGGAGGCTCGTCGTTGTAAGCCGTTATCTTGCACGCTGCGGCGGAAGTCGTGTAGGCTCCTCCACGGATGATGCGCTCATTGTCGTCGCCGACATCGTAGACCCACTCGTAGACGTTTCCGCTCATGTCGTAAGCGCCGATAGCGTTCGCGCCCTTCTTGCCGACTTCGTGGGAGCAGAAGCCCGGAACTCCTTTTTCGCCTTTCGCACTCGAAGTCTTTCCGCTAGGGTTGTATGCGTACCAGCCGACTTTGTCCAAGTCCGCGCTCGTGGTGGCCTTGCCGTCGTATGACGGAGAGGACGCGCCGCTGAACGAATAAGCGAAATCTTTTTTTGCAGGGTCGCCGCCGCGGCAGGCAAGCTCCCATTCCTCTTCGCTAGGAAGGCGGAAGCCGTTCGCCTTCTTGTTCCAAGAAACATCAGCGTCCATTATGTGACCGCTTTCTTCTTTCTTTACCTTGATTGTGTAGGCTTCCTGCAGCCCCTCTGCCTTGCTCAAGATGTTGCAGAAGTTAATCGCGTCGTACCAGGTGACGCCATCCACAGGTCGTCTCTCCTGCGTCTCGCCTTTTACGAGCGAGTCCTTGCGGTTGCCGGAAGGTTCTTTGTCGAATGTGTTCTTCTGGCTGCCGATGACTGCCGCGTAGAATTCCTGCGTGACCTCGTATTTTCCGATGTAGTACGGAGCAATGTTCGCGCCCTCGTCGATGAGGCCCATCTCTCCGAACTCGGCTCCTTTTCCCTTTATGTTTCCGCCCTGAACGAGCGCCATCGCGGAATTGCGGATTAACCTGCCATTGATGAAAAATGAGGAATTGGCTTCGGTTGCCTGACTTGAATTCCCGCTGTTCTTTCCGGTTTCTTTTTTCCACGCTTCGTATAGGCTGTATGCGGTGTTGTAGGTTTTTCCGTTCTTTGCATCTCTGAAACCATTCTTCACACTCTCTTTGAAATATCTCCCTGCATGCCCTTCTGACTTTACAATGTCGAAGAACCCATTGATATCCGCTTCGGATAATTCCGTAGGCTTTTCACCGGTTGTAAAGTTCCCTGAGCCGAACTTGTAGCCATACTCGTAGCCAGCAGAGCCGGAAACATCTGCATTTGGAAGTTGACTGCTAGACCCGCCTCCTCTTGACCCTCTCTGCGCCGGAATCGTGGAAACGAAACCCGCCCCAAGAAGCGCGGAGAGCGCAATGACCATAATCTTTTTCATGTGTTTCTCCTTGGCAGTTTCTCTTCTTGCCGGAAGTTTGGTTTGCGACCTCATTGAAATTTCAGAGGTCTGTCATTTTTTCACTTTCTTTATGTCAATGCTCTTCAATCTTCTTCATAAAATATCCTTGTGTGCTTTTGAAAACTGCCATTGCAGAACTCGATTCTGAATCAAGTACTGCAAATGACAGGTGTGTCTTATTTGTACGGGTTCGAGAACTTCGGAACCACTGCTGATTTGCCGTCCTGCGCAGCCTTCACGCCTTTCTCTCCGCCTTTCTTGAAACGTTCGATTTCTGCGCTGTCAGTGTAGCCGCTGTTCTGCGCCAGTTTTGTGTAGTTGATTTTTGGGGTCACCTTTTTCTTTGCCGCGGCCGCTTCCTTCTTCAGCTTCGTGTACTCGTCGTAGCAGATTTTGTAGCCGTTCGCTTCGGCCTTGTTGAGCCTTCCCGTCTTGACACCTTCCATGTAGTCGCCCACAAGCGCGCTTGTGTATCCGAGTTCTTTCGATTTTGCAGAGGCGCGGCTTTTGTAGGCCGATTCCTTCTCTCCAGCAGCTGTCTTGAATCCATCCTCGTAGCCTGCGTGTTTTGCCTGCGTTTTTTTCTGTGTGCTAGGTCCATCGAACGAACTGTCCTGCGACTCGCTTGCTGTGATAGTCACATAACGTTGCGGTATTCCGTCGTGATCGCGTTCTGCCTCGTACACTTCCATTGTCGCGACCTTGCCGGTCGTTCCGTTATAAGTGATTGGAACATAGTTTGCATCATTGTCCGCAAGCCAGAATTTCAAATTGCCGCGAGCGGAAGTCAAAGTGAACTTTGCGTTGTATGTGTTTTCTGGAACAATACACTTTGTAACGCTTGTGATTTTCACGCCAGCAGGATTCTCCTCAAAACGAAAACTGTTGACTGTCGGGACAAATCCGCCTTTTGTAACAGTAATTAAAATTTCTTGAACGGTAGGAAGTCCTAACTGCACAGTAACTGCATTTTTTGTGCTTGCAGATTCACCCTCTGTGCCGCTGTTCCTTGTCGCCTGGTCGCCGCGCTGTGCCGCCGCCGTTCCTGCGCACAAAAGCAATGCAAGAGCCGCGATTGCCTTGAAAATCTTTTTCATGTGTTTCTCCTTGACAGTTTTACTTCTTGCCGGAAGTTTTGTTCATTCAGTTCTATTCAAAGTCGATTATCGATTCGATTAGGCTGTTCAGGTTCGGGTACTGTTCTCGGAGCCAGAGCCGTTCGTTCCGCGCGATGTTCGGGCTGTAGGTGTTTCCGCTGTATTCGTAAAGTCCCCAAAGACCCGCGCTTTTCACATTCGAGTCTTCGTCCGCGCTCATGGATGTGAATTCCACGTCGGGCGTGTTCTTCAAAAGATTCTTCAAAACCCGCGCCTTCACTTTCGCGCTTCCGAAGTCGACTATGAGCCGTCCGCTTCCGTCTGTGGCTTCTGCTATCGACGGATTCGCCGTTTCAAGTTTTTCCTCAAGCGCGTCCAGGTTGTCTATGATTTTTACGGTCATGTCGTAGCGTTTCGCAAAATAGGAGCTTCCGCCGTTCTTTTCCATTTTGATGTCCGTCGCTTTCTTCAAAACGTCGTCGAAGAGCGCGGAGAAGTTCGGGTAGTTGTCGCGGAGCCACACTTTTTCGTTCCAGTGTGGAGTTGAGTATGAGACAAGCCCGAAGTAGTTGGAATCCGCAAGCTCTGCCGCCGAATCTTTTGCCGTGAAAATCAAGTCCGTGTCGTAGCCGTTGTAGTCGTAGATTTTGACGGAAAGCCTTTGCCCTCCGATTGAAAGCACGATGTCGCTTCCATCTTCTTCCACGTTCGCGTCGGAACTGGAGGGGAGGGCGGATTCCAGTTTGTCCATCATCTTGATTATTTCTCGGTCGGGGTACGCTTCCTTGAAATAGTCCTTTGTAAGCTCGTCGTAGGCGCGATATTTGTTGTACGGCGTGTAGAATTCGAGGGCGTAGTGGAATTTGTGCGTCGCGTAGTCGTGCGCGTCTGCCTTGCGCCTGTCGTAGTCGTCCTTCGTCTTCTTTTTCGCGCTCTTGAATGTCGTTCCGCCGGCAGGAATGTCCACTTCCGCCACGAAGAACGAGCCGTCTGTCGAGTCCTCGCTGTAGTATTTCCAGCCGCCGTCCCAGGTATATTTCACGTTGAGCCAAAGCTCTCCGGCCTCAAAATCGTCGGGGGACTGGTAGTCGTCTGCGTAGGAGCCTGATTTGTCGGGAGCCTTGTAGTATTCTCCCGACGACGGCTTTTCCATGTAGAAGTAGTTTCCTTTGATGAGCTTGTTTCCGCTTGAGTCCGAGCCGACGAAATAGCCTTTCGTCCCCAGAAGCTCGATTTTTGCGCAGTCCCAGCTTCCGACTTTACCGGAAACTTCCGCGTTCTCGAAAAGTCCGTAGAGCCTGAAATAGCTTTCTGTGCGCGCCTGCTCGATGTCGGCCTCGATGTCGCTTTTCACGTTGTCGAGAGCCGAGCCGCATGAAGCGACTGTTGTGGTGAAGGCCGCCGCCGCAAAAAACGCCGGTGCGAGCGCAAAAATCTTCTTCATGTTCTTTCCTTTGCAGTTTTGCTTCTTGCCGGAAGTTTTGAATCAGTAGTTCTTGAATGCCGCAGTTATGGCGTTCTCGCGTGCCGTAGCCGCCGTTCTTGTGGAAACGACGTTGTACTGCATGAATGTAGAGCCACTGTATCTTATGCCGTTTGCACTTCTTGTGACGGGACCGCATAAGACCTGGAGCACGCCCGGCTCTGAAAGCTTGAGTTCGAAATCCTTCTGGTTTTCCAAGAAGTCCACAAGCTCCCCATTGAAGTAGAGGAAGACTTCTTTTCCGCTCGGTGCCGTGAAGTTGAACTTTGCCGTCTCTCCCACGACAATTTCCTTTGAAAGCTCGAATTTGTTGATGCGGAGTCCTTCCTTCACCAAGCCGTCGAAGTTGCTGAACATCTGCACCGACCAGCTCTTCGGATGCGACTTCATGAACATCACGACATCGCTTCCTTTGACGCCCGCGTTCGCGACTGTCGGTCTGATTGACGGAGACGCCTTGAACATCGCTTCCGTAATCGGCTTTGAAAGTCCCTGGTTCGCAGGAGCCTGCACGTACTGGCTTGGCGATAAGCCTGAGATGTTTCCCTCTGCGTTTGTCTGGAGCGGGAAGTGCGTGAACGCAAAAAGCTCCTTGTCGCAGTCGAACCAACATTCGCCGAGAACAGGGACGCTGCCTCCGAACTGTGAGTAGCACGCTCCCCATGTGGCATCGATGAGCATGACATCGTTTCCGATTTTCACTCCGTTCCAAGAGTGGAGTCCGTCTGTCGTGTCGTCTCCGTACTGGTAAGAAGAGCCGAGCGAATATCCTCCGTAATACTCCGCATTCAAGCCGACTGCCGCAGCCATCTTGCAAAAGAGCTTTGCGTATCCGGCGCAGACTCCCATGCGTCTCGCATACGTCTTGTCGGCATCGCGGATTCCGATTTCCAGCTGCTCAGTCTCTTTGAGGTTCAGTGAGTCGTGGTCGTAAGTGACGTTGTAGCCGAGCCATGCGTAAATCGCACGAGCCTTTTCCTTTTCGGTTCTCGCGGTCTGGCAGATTTTCTTCGCGGCATCCTCAATCGACATCGAATCCGGAATGTCCAGGTTCAGAACGTAGTTGTCAATCGCGCTGTAGTTCGGCAACGAGCTTGTGCTCTGCGACGTTGACTCGAATCCAGTCGGCGACCAGTTCTGCTGGCTCATCGCCTGCTGCTGCTGCTGCGCACCCTGCGTTGTTCTCGGCTTTACGGCGACCTTGCCCTTGTCGAACTTGAACCTATCGGCTGTTTTCGTCAGCTCCTTCGTGGTGACTTTTCTGACCGCCACGACGTTCGCCGCGTTGAGGGCTGCGCGTTTGGCGTCGAGAGCCTTGTATTTTGAAGAAGAGAGAAGGGCTGCATACTTTCCCTTTGCGGCGACGGTCTTGCTGAATTTTGCCGGAGCCTTGTTCAATGCGCGCTTCTTCGTCTTCAAGTCGAAGTCGAACGAAACTGTCTTTTTTCCGCCGGAAACGAAGTAGAGTCCTGGCGGGAGCGTGCCGTTCGGATAGCCGAGAACGCTGATGACGTTGTTCATCTCGCTTTCGCTTGGAACGTACCAGTCGCTCTTTTTTGCGAGGTTGAACGAGCCTGCCTTTCCCTTTGCCGCATTGAAGTCCGATACCGCTGCGGAAGCCTTCGCGTACGGAAGACCGAACATGTCGTCTGTCCAGAATGCCTCAAGATACCGCCAGCCGTCCTTCGCGTAGTTCGGGTTCTCGTAGAAGACTGTTCCGCCGCCAGGTCCTGGGGCGCCGACCTGCAGCGTGATTGTCGTTGTCTTCGCCGCCGGAAGCCCCTTTGCCGCTACGGCAGCCTTTGTCGTTGCAGCTTTGCTTTTCACAACCGCTTTCTGCGCGAACGCTCCTCCCGCAGCCGCCAAAAACAATGACGATGCGAGCATCAACTTCGCTGCCGTTCTTGAAAATAGTTTCATGCACTCGAATGGAAAAATATCTACGTCGGTCTTTTGGAAAATCGTTTTGACTTTTCCTCAGAACCTGTTGGTTCCGTATTTCTGGATTTTTGTGATGAGCGGTTGCTTGAAAATGCTGTTGAATTGAATTCGCGATGAGAGGAATGTTGAATTTTTCGCTTTCTCGGGAGTTTTTCACTCTCCCGGCTGCCTGCATTGTGAATTCTTGTCATCCTTGACTCCTTCGCGCACCTCTCTCCTGGGGTTGCGTATCTTTCTTACGGATATGCTAATCATGATAACATCGATCAGGCAGATTTCAAGAAAAAATAAGCGAATCTTAAATAAAAATTTGTCATA
>CAMHLH010000129.1 GCA_946185925.1 uncultured Treponema sp. | reverse complement strand
AACGGAATTCGCCCAGGCAGTGAACAACATCCAGCAGTCATACCAGGCCCAGGGAATCAACATCGACGAGACGAACTACATCTACGTCTACAGCTATGCGTTCAACGCGGCCGTGCAGTCGATAGCGGCAAAGAACGCAGTCGCGGGAACAGGATACGAACCCGGAGATACAGAAGTCTCCCGCCACCTGCTCAAGCTCCCTTATTTCCTCGACGAGAACGGAAACTATTCTCCAGAAATCGCGAGAATGTACAGCGACGAGCAGAAGGAGGAGCTCAGGGCGAGCATCAAAGAGGGACTTGTCGGTCAGAGATTCCAGGACGACCTGTTCGGCTCTGCCGAGGAATTCGACGGAAAGAGCTTCTACGGCCTCAAGTCATCAAAAGCCGAGGGCGACTTTCTCGCTGACTTCGGCTCGAAGAAGCGCGCGTTCGGAATCATATCGTTCAACAAGTCCAACTACCCGGATTCGGAAGTCATGAAATTCGCCGAAGCCAACAAGGACACTTTCGAGAAGTTCGACATCTCCGCAATCTCTTTCGCGGACGAGGCCACAGCCAACAAAGTCCAGAAGCAGCTCGCCGGCGGAGAAATCAAATTCGAGGACGCTGTTAAGGAAGAGTATTCAGAGAAATACTTCACGGACGCGAACGGAAAAATCACAGCCTCATACAAGTACCAGGTCAAGGGCATCCTCGCCGACGAGGCAAGCCTTGAGACGATAAAGGCGCTCGCGAAGGACGCTTTCAGCGGAGTCGTGAAGACGTCAAGCGGCTACACGGTATTCAGGAAGGACGGAGAGAACTCACAGGCGGACTTCAACGACAAGAACACGTTCGACGTCGTGAAAAAGTACATCACTTCGAACGAGTCTGGAAAAATCGAGGACTACTTCATCGAGACGGCGAAGAACGTCACGGCGGACGCCACCCTCAACGGATTCGACAACGTCGACATAAGCGCGATTGACGGCGCCGAGAAAGCCACAGTCCCTGCGTTCTCACTGAACTACGGCGGAGTGTCGCTCGCAGACAAGCTCCCGACAGACACTGCAAAGCAGCTTTCATCCGCAGTGAACAACGAGTCCTTCTGGGAGAAGGCGTTCGGCATGAAAGTCGGCTCGTACTCCGAGCCAATCGTGCTCGGGAACTACGTGGTCGTCCTCAACTGCACAGGCGAGGAGACAGATGAAGCCGCGAAGGACAAACTCGAATCTCTCAAGGGAGAAATCGTCAGCTACGACCAGGCTTCGGCACAGTCGACACTCCTCGACAGCGACAAGGTCGAAAACAACGTCTGGAACGCTTACGCAAAGCTCCACATGAACAAGTAAAACGATGACGACATCAAATCCTAGTGGCGAAAGCCACTTGGAAAAGCCCTGTCTGGTTGAAACTAGTCAGGGCTTTTCTGTTTCATACAAGAACCGCTTCCTCTACTCAAAATACGCGCCGAAACGGGCGATAACGCAGGCGGTGAAGTCGATGACCTTCCTGCCGAACACCCTCATCCTCTGCGTCTCGCCCCTTCTCTGGTACGGTCTGGACGAAATCTTGGCAAAAGCCGGGGACGGCTGCATGATTCTGGGAATCGAGACCGATATTGAACTTTTCGAGCTGGCGAAGGCTGAGCTGGAAAAAATCAAGGCGGACAGAAAATCAAAAGGAATAGAAGAGAAATGCAGAATCGAGCTCATGCCGGCCTGGGAAATCCTAAAAATCGTTGAGATAATCTCCGGGAAAACAGAGTCTTCCATCGATTTTCCATCCGCAGGCTCGTTCAAAAGAGCCGTCATGGTCGAGATGAGCGGCGGCAGTTTCCTCAACAGGGATTTCTACATGGAAGTCGCCACGGCGGCTGAGAACGCGGTCGCATCATTCTGGAAGAACAGGATAACGCTCACGAAGCTCGGAAGACTCTTCTCGAAGAACATGCTTGAGAACATCTCCCGCCTCCCCTTCTCCATGAACCCCAGGCGTTTTTTTGGAAAGGTTGAAAACCCGCTAATCGTCTTCGGAGCCGGAGAAGGCACGCAGAGCCTGCTGGACACGCTGGACAGAAAGATTCTCGAAAAGATGTTCGTGCTGGCGGTCGACGCCGCAATTCCCGCGCTCAAAGCGAACGCCGTACGGATAGACGCCGTGGTGGCGGTGGAGGCGCAGCTGGCAATCGAAAAGGCCTACATCGGTGCCGGCGCGCGCGACTCGCTCATCTTCGCGGACATGGCTTCAAGGCCGGCAGTGACGGCGCACACAAAAAAAGGCGTCTGCTTCTTCGCGTCGGAATTCGCGGACACGGAATTTTTCAGGCGGACATCAAAAGAGGACTTTTTTCCGCCGGTCATTCCGCCATTGGGCTCGGTCGGACTCACGGCGACATACCTGGCACTATTGCTCAGGAAAGACAGTTCTGTGCCGGTCTTCGTGGCGGGCATGGACTTCTCGTACTCGCTCGGACAGACGCACACGAAAGGCGCGCCGCAGGAAATACAGCGGCTCTGCTCCATGAACAGGCTGCAACCTCTGGAAAACTACGACGCCTCCTTCAAACTCGGAGCGCAGAAGGTGCTCGGCAAGGACGGAAGAGCGGTATTCACCGACATCGCCCTCGGAGGCTACGCCAGAAACTTCCAAGCGACGTTCAGCGGCCAGAAGAACCTTTTCGACATAGGAAAGAGCGGACTTGACTTGGGGCTTGAACGAATCGACGCCTCAGGAACTGGATTCTGGAACATGATGGCGGCGGTCAAAAAAACAGACTGGAATTCGAGCACAAACGCAGTTCCCCACGGTGAAAAAGCAGAGACAAAAAAAATCCTCGACTATCTCGAAAACGAAGAAAAATCGCTCGAAAGAATCAAGGAACTTTTGATTTACGGAAAGGACGTTGAAAAATGCGGCTGCACAGTCCAAGGCGAGCTTGAGGAGCTGATTTCCAGCCGCGAATATCTCTTCCTGCATTTTCCGGACGGATTCAGGTTCAGCGTGGAAAACATAAGCCAGCTGAAAAGAATCCGCACCGAAATCGACTTCTTCCTCAAGACAATCAGGAAGGGCATCAAAAGAATCAGCCCTACTCCTCCTTCTCCTTGAGGACGGCAAGGAACGCGCTCTGGGGAAGTTCGACGTTGCCGATCATCTTCATGCGCTTCTTTCCTTCCTTCTGCTTCTCCAACAGTTTTCTCTTTCTCGTCACGTCGCCGCCGTAGCACTTGGCGAGAACGTCCTTCCTCACGGGGTTCACGGTCTCCCTCGCGATTATCTGGCTTCCAATCGCGCCCTGAATCGCGATTTTGAACTGCTGGCGGGCGATTTCGCCCTTGAGCCTCTCGCAGACCTTTTTCGCGTGCGTGGCGGCCTCGGGCTTGAACGCAAGCTGGGAGAGTGCGTCCACAGGCTTTCCGTTCAGCAGGATGTCCACCTTCACAAGCTCAGTCGGCTGGTAGTCGGTCAACTCGTAGTCGAACGAAGCGTAGCCGCGGCTGTAGCTCTTGAGCTTGTCGTAGAAGTCGAAGAGGACCTCGGCCAGCGGCATCTCGTAGGTCAGCTCCACGCGCTTCTCGTCGAGGTAGGTCATGTTCTTCTGGACACCTCGCTTTTCGGTGCAGAGGTTCATTATCGAGCCGATGTAGTCTGTCGGGGTGATTATGGACGCGCTTATGTAGGGTTCCCACGCCTGCTCTATCCTGCCCTCCGGGTATTCGGTCGGATTGTCGATTATCTTCACTTCCTTGTTCGAGAGCTGGATTTTGTACTGGACGCTCGGAGCCGTGAAGATGACGGCCTGGTCGTAGTCGCGCTCAAGCCTCTCCTGGATTATCTCCAAATGCAGCAGCCCCAAGAATCCGCAGCGGAAGCCGTTGCCGAGGGCTATGGAATTGTCCTTCTCGTAGACCAAGGAAGCGTCGTTCAACTTGAGCTTCTCCATGGCGTCCTTGAGCTCCTCGTAGTCGTTGGAGTCCATAGGATAGATTGAAGAGAACACGACCGGCTTGACTTCCTTGAAGCCAGGAAGCGGCTCTGGAGCCGGGTCGTTCGCCAATGTCACGGTGTCGCCCACGCGGACGTCGGAGACAGTCTTCACACCCGCGATGACATAGCCGACATCCCCGGCCTCAAGCACGCCGGTCTCCTCGTAGTTGATTTTGAAGATGCCAATCTGGTCAACCTTGTAGTCCGTGCTGTTCGACATGAAGCGGATGATGTCGCCCTTCTTTATGCGGCCCTCCTTCACGCGGATGTGGATGATGACGCCCCTGTACTCGTCGTAGTGGCAGTCGAAGATGAGAGCCTGCGTCTTTCCGTTCGGGTCGCCGGTCGGAGCCGGGAACTTTGTGACAATCGCCTCCATCAAATCGTCGATGCCGATGCCCGTCTTCGCTGAGACAGGAACCGCGTCGGCCGGGTCGAGCCCGAGGTCGTGGTCAATCTGATGCTCGATTCTCGGAATGTCGGCAGAAGGCAAGTCGATTTTGTTGATGACCGGAACCACCGTCAAATCGTGCTCCATGGCCATGTAGAGGTTCGAGACGGTCTGGCTCTCCACGCCCTGGGACGCGTCCACGAGAAGGAGCGCGCCCTCGCAGGAGGCAATCGCGCGGGAGACCTCGTAAGAGAAATCGACGTGTCCCGGGGTGTCTACGAAATTCAACTCGTAATCGAAGCCGTCCCTGGCATGGTATGGAATCGTCACGGCCTGGCTCTTTATGGTGATTCCGCGCTCGCGCTCGATGTCCATGTTGTCGAGAATCTGGTTCATCATCTGCCTGTCGTCGATGATTTTGGCCTTCTGAATCAACCTGTCGGCGAGCGTGGACTTTCCGTGGTCAATGTGGGCGACAATGCAAAAATTGCGCTTGAATTTCATTTCAGTCATTTTGATTTCCTTTTGAGTGTTTTAGAAGTAGTATGGGCTATCCAAAGCCGCCGGCAAAGCCATGTTGATGTCCAGATAGCCCTTCTTCCTGTTCTTTGAATAGACTTCCGCAATTATAGCAGTTTTTTCGTCGTTGAATTTGACATTTTTGATTTCGAGATAATCATTTTCAGAAAAACCGGATTCATCGCCAATCGAGCCTTTCAAAACACCGGAGATGACATACTGTCTCTTACCCTGGGCAGTCCCCTCAAGCTTGAGGCCGTAAATCGGAGTGAAGGCGTTCTTTATGATGTCGCCCTCGTAGACTGCGAGGCCCGGATTGTCAGGCCGGCTTGACAGAGAGATTGGAATCGTCCTCTCCTCTTTCTCATCCGAGTCGAAATTCCTGACGACCTTCATCTTGATTATGGATTTTGCGGGAGTCTTCATCAAAGCGTTCTGGAGCTGGTCTATCGTAGAAACCGAGATTCCATCGACTTCGGTGACAACATCCCCGACCTTGATTCCGCTCCTGGACGCGCTTCCACCGGGAAGAACGTACTGGACCTCGACACCGGAATCCTTGCCCATGTTTTTCTTGGTCTTTCCGAACGAGCCTATCCACGAATGAACGAGCTTTCCACCCGAATAGAGGGCAGGCAGCTCGATTTTCAGATACTCCACAGGAATCGCGAAGTTGAGTCCCGTGTACTGGAGCATCCCGGCGAACACGACCGCCTGCACGTTCCCGTTCGAATCAATACAGGGGCCGCCGGAATTTCCAGAATTCACCGCGGCGTCAATCTGCATGACAGAGCCGAGCGAGAACATCTTCCTGTCCACCGCGCTCACGATTCCGCTTGTGAGAGTGCGCTCAAGCCCGACCGGAGAGCCTATGGCGTAGATTTTGTCCCCCACGTCCAAATCGGAGCTGGAACCGAGAGAGAACACGAAAGGAGCCGAAACCTCCGTCTTCAAAAGTGCCAAATCCATGACCGGGTCCCAGCCGACGACCTTCGCGGGGATGCGGGTGTCGTCGTCCTCCGCCAGCTTTATGAAAAGGCGGGTGTAGTTCTCGTTCTTCGGGTCCACCACGTCGGCGATTACGTGGTTGTTGGTGATTATGTAGCCGTCAGCGGATATGAAGAAGCCGGAGCCTATCACCCTGTCGGCGTATCCGTAGCCGTTGTGGATTGCGATTCCCTTGTCCACCCAGATTGTGACCGTCCCGCTTATGTAGGATGAAACTTTTTTGCCCGGCGAATTTTTCGAAGAGGACGCAGAAGAAAGGCCGGGCACCGACTCCATGCAAAGTTTCTCCAGCTCAGCCTCGTTTTTTCCAAGCGAAGAAAGGGAAGGATAATCCATCGACTTCAGCGATTTGAAAAGATTCCTCGCGACGAACCAGCTTTTGTCTTCGACGGCCGAATTGAACGAGGAAACGACGGACTCGAAGCACCTGTCGATTGTCGGCTGGTCGCCGATTATCGAAGCCCTCCACAACGCCTGGACATTGTTCTTCTCAAGCAGCTCCTCAGTCTTCCGAATTTCATCCTTTCTGACATCCTCGATTGAATAGTCGGGACTTTCAAAAACGACAGGCTCCTTTACAGTGGAGCAAGAACAAATGACGAAAGCCGCAAGAAGCGGCAAAAAAAATTTATTTTCTTCCATATATTTTCAAATCAAAAAGAAGGCAAAGAGATACTGAACAAGCCAGAGCGGAAGCAAAAACACAGTGAAGTCCACAAAAGCACTTCACTGTGGCCTCCACTGAAATTTCAGAAAAGCAAAAATCACCAAACCTGTTCGGAAAAGCAGCACCGAAGTCACCGAACAGGCCTACTTTTCAGGGTTCTCGGCGAACGTCTCCGATATCAGCTCCGCGAAAATCATCGAGCCTATCTTCACGACGAAATACCGCCTGTCATCGCTCTTGGACGGCTGGACGATTTTTGAGACGCCCTGCTCCTCGCTTTCGAATTCCTTCATGATGAAATATTCAGCGGCCTTTGCGAGCACAGGACTTTCCTTTTCCCCAATCCAGAAAAAATTCTTCGAAGAATCCCCGGAGAAAATGCTTACCCGGGACTTGCTTCCAATCGTCACGTTCACAGGGATTCCATTCTCCGTCGAAACCGTGACGACCTCGTTCGTGAATGGCTGGTGGAACATTGAATCCTCAGAAAGGACATCGTTCTCGTCCTTCATCGGGCGTTTTACATAGCGGACATCCCACTTTCCGTCGGAATTCAAATCCCAAGAAGAGATTTTTCCGTAGCCCTCCGTGTACTCCTCAACAAATTCCGGAACCGTGTCCCCGTTCTG
>CAMHLH010000128.1 GCA_946185925.1 uncultured Treponema sp. | reverse complement strand
CCTTTTTCGTTGTAGATTCCGCCGCCACTTCCAGAGCTTGCGTCGTTGCCGTGGATTTTTGTGCTTCCGAGCAGGATGAGCGTTCCTTCGTTGTAGATTCCGCCGCCGCCATTGCTTCCTGATGAGGTGAAGCCGCTTACACTGCAGTCTTCGAGCGTCACTTTCGGCCCGCCTGATATGCTTATTCCGCCGCCGTCTGTCGATACCGTGTCGCCCGTGCCGCTCAAGTTCAATTTGGAGAATTTGATTTCCTGCCCGGATTTGCCATTTATCGAGAGCGTTGTCGCCGTCTTGTCGCTTGCGCTTATCGTCCTTTCGCTGGAGTCGTAGCTCTGCACCGAAATCTTTATGGCTGCCGCCGCCGAGGAGAGGTCGATTGTCTGGTTTTCGCTCAAATCGCTCAAAAGGAAAATCTCGTATTCGCTTTCCGCCTGCGTGTTCGCTATTACGGTCGCCGCCGTCGTCATGGAGTCGAAGGGGTCGAAGAAGCCGCCGCTTCCGCTTTTGCTTCCGCCGCTTTTTACGAAGAAGGCCGAGTTCTGGAAAGAGGAGATGAGGGATGACGAGATTTCGATTTCCTTGTCCGAGTTGATGTATTTTCCTGAGTTGAGCCAGGAATTCGTCGTCAGGTTTGGGTAGACGTTCACGAGTTCCGTGAACGAGTAGACGAGCGCGCCCGATTCGTCGTAGAAGTGGAATGTCATGGAGTACGAGCCGCTTTCGATGTCCGCCACGCTGATTTCGCCTTTGTTTGATGAAGTGAAATCCAGCTCGATTGCGTTCAGTTCAGTTTTTGAAGATGATGTCACCATCTTTTTTATCGACGAGTCCACTGTGACGGGGAGTTTTATGCTGCTAGCTCCGGTTTCCGTCACTGGTCTCAGCACAAGCTCCACTGCGTTTTCGCCTTCGCTTATTTCTTTCTCCGTTCCTTCCGACTTGAAGACCCTGCTAGATTCCGAAGCCGATTCGTCCGTGAAAGTCTCCGCCGTGAATGTCCAGCTCCCCACTTCCACAAGGACCGTGAAGACGATGTTGCCGCTTTCGTCCGTGGACACTTCCGCCTCTTTCTCCAGGCTTCCGCCGGAGTTCGTCGCCGTGACCTTGTGGAAATACGAGGTGATTTCCGGGTCGGGGAGGGCTGTGCGCCCTGCTTGCGTCTGTGAGAGCGAGGCCGGCACGGCTCCTGCCTTTGCGAGCGAGATTTTGCCTTTCACGATGCAAAGTGAATCTTTTTCGGCGCCGTTGCCGTCTTCCTTTGCGCTGAAATTGTGCGAGCATGACGCTGAAAAAAACGCCGAAATGAAAATGAAAAAAATGCCGAAAATCTGCATTCTCGCCTTGTCCGTGGAAAATTTCTTTCTCATTCGCTCCTCCTCCATTCGCAGTCCGCATAATGGGTTCCGTCCGCCCTCTTGAGGCACTCTGCGTTCTCGCTCGCGTTCGAGACATCGTATTCTGAAACCTTCACCGTTTCTCCGCTCGTTATTTCCCAGGGGTCGGTGTTCAGGAATGTCGCCGTCTCCAGCGGTATTCCCTGGAATGCGCCGCTTCCAATATATTTTAGTCCGCTCGGGAATTCCACAGTCTTAATTATAGTGGATTTGAACGCTTCCGCGCCTATTTTTTCGAGGCTTGAGCCTTTGACGAATTCCACTTTCTCCAGGGCTGTGCAGTTCAGGAACGCTCCGTCGCCTATGCTCTCGCACAAAGACGGAATTTCAATCGAAGAAAGGTTCGTCGCCTGCTGGAAAGCGTTCGCTCCGATGGACACGAGCTTGCAGTCGATTGGAAACGATATTTCGATGAGGAATTGGCTGTTGCTGAACGCGTTCTCTTCGATTGCCGTCAGGGTGCTCGGCATGATGATTCTCAAAAGCCACTGCCTGTTCTGGAATTGTTGCTGGATTTTTTCTATGCCCGTGTGGCTCAGGTCGAGCGTGATTCTGCTGTCGTTCTTGTTCTGCATCGCGTCAGCTATTTTTTGAAGGATGCTTTCGGATGCGTCCTCTCCGAGTGTGAGCACGGCCTCGTCTTCGTTTTTGATGTTCTCCTGCACCGCCTTGACGAATTCGTCTTCAGTCTGGTAGAGGGTTCCGTCGATGATTCCGCCCGTCGCGGGGACTGTGGATTTGAGGCGGCCGTCGCTTCCGACGCTCCAGTATTCCTTTGTGATGCCGAATTTTCCATAAAATGATTGGATGAGCGTGGTGTAGTCCGTCTCGCTTGCTTCTCCTGTCTCTTCCCTGAGAATCTCAAGGCCTTGCTGGCATTCCTGCGGCGTTATCTTTGCGACGACGCTCGTTGTGTCCGCAGGCGAGAATCCGTCCTGGAGATAGATGTAGTACATGTATTGAAGGTAGATGTCGTTGTCGCTTTCCACGACCGTGTTTCCGTTCATGAAAAGTTCGCCGCCCTGGTAGATTCCGCTTCCGCATGCGCCCGCCGTGTTCCCCTTGATTGTTCCGCCTGTCAATGTGGCTGTGGCGTTTGTGTCTATGTAGATTCCTCCGCCCTGCTCGGCCGCCTCGTTTCCGCTTGCCACGCCGCCGTATAGCGTGAATGCCGTTCCGCCTCCAAGATAGAAGCCTCCTCCCCAGCCTTCGGACTTGTTCCCGGAGACTGTCCCGCCGCTCATCTTTATGACTGGAGACTCGATGGAGGAATTCACGCCGCCCCCGATTCCGCCTGAGTTCCCTGTTATCCCGCCGGAGAACGATTCGTCTTTGCTCTCTCCTTCCGTGTCCGTGTAGCCGATGAGGAGTTTTCCGCTCCTTACGAAGATTCCGCCTCCTTCGCTAGCCGTGTTCCCGGTTACTGAGGCGGAGCCTGACATGACTATCGTCCCTGCAGAATGGATTCCGCCTCCCGTTGTTGTGGCTGTGTTCGCTTCGACCCGCGCCGACGACGAGAGCTTCACGGTTCCGCTTCCGTTGTTCATGATTCCGCCGCCTGCGTACGCCGTGTTCCCGCTGATTTCTCCGCCTTCCACGAACGCGCCTTCCGAAGCGTTTCCGATGTACACGGCTCCGCCTCCGTTGCCTGTCCCCTCTGTGTTGGCAGCGTTTTTGAGCATTTTTCCGCCGCCCATGAAAAAACTGTCTCCGGTTCCGCCCATGCGCAATCCGCCGCCGTCGCTTCCGCTTCCGTTCAGGCTGATTTCCCCTCCGCTCATCTTCACGATTGTGGATTCGCCAGCCGTGTAGATTCCGCCCCCGAACAAAGCGTAGTTTCCGAAGATTCCGCCTGTGAAATTTTCGTCTTTGGAGCTTTCGTCAGTGTAGCCGATGAGCACCTTGCTTGAGTCCGCGTAGATTCCGCCGCCGCTTGTGGCCGAATTCGAGCAGCTTTGGGAATCGGCGTGTTCCGTCCTTGTGTCGTCTCCGATTGTGGAGCTTCCCGAAAGGACGAGCGTGCCGTTTTTGATGTAGACGCCCGCTCCGTTGGTGGCCTTGTTTTCTTTTATGGAACAGTCTTCGAGAATGACGGTCGCGTTTTTCGCGCTGAGTCCGCCGCCGTTTCCTGTCGTGTCCGCGCCTGAAAGTTCAAGTCCGCAGAGCTTCACCGTTGCAGAGCCGTTGCCCGTCACAGAAAGGACGCTTTTTCCAGATTCGTTCGATTTTATGGACCGCTTTTCTTCGTCGTAGCCTTTTATCTCAATCGAGAGCGTCTTTGTTGCCATCGACAGGTCGATTGTCTCGTTCGCGGTCAGGTCTTCCATGAGGTAAATCGTGTATTCGCTTTCGCAGAGGGTTTCATTTATGACTTTCGCCGTTGTGGATATCGAGTCGAAGGGGTCGAAATAGCCTCCCTTGTTCGTGCTTTTTCCCTTGCTTTTGGAGACGAAGAACGTGGAATTCTGGAACGAGGCTATTATGTCCTTCGTTATGCTGATTTTGTCGTCGCTTATGTATCTGCCGGGGTTTATCCACGAGTTTGTGTTCATGTTCGGGTAGACGTTCACTATTTCCGTGAACGAGTAGACGAGCGCGCCCGATTCGTCGTAGAAGCAGAATTCGACAGGGTACGAGCCTGCCTCTATTCCTTCTATTGAAATTTCAGAATCTGTTCCCGACGAGAAGTCCTTTTCTCCGTTGAGCTTTTCGTTTTTCGACTTGAACGTCATCTTGCTCACCGAATCGTCCACTGTGACAGGGAGGTAGACGCTGCCGCTTCCGTTTGCGACTGGAACAACCGAAATCTCTATGTTCGTGTCCGCGCTGATTTCCTCTTCTATTCCTTCCTTTTCGCTGGTCGTCAACACCTGCTCCGTTCGCGCCTCGTCCGTATACGAGGATGCGTAGAATGTCCACGTCCCTTCCGGCAGCGTGATTTTAAACGAGAGCTTTCCGGCTGCGTCCTCTTCGACATCAGCTTCGTAGCTCTCTTTTCCGTTCGTCGCCTTGACCGTGCTGAAAAGTCCGTCTTCAGAAAGGGAAGGAAGGGCCGTTCGGGCGTTTCCCGTGCGCTCTCTTTTTGGAACCGCGCCCTGCTGTTTCAAGGAGACAGTTCCGTTCACCGAGAATAATCTTGAGTCTTCGCTGCCGTCGTCGTCTTTTTCTGAAACGCCCATCGCGCACGACAATAAAATCGACAGAACGGCGCATAATGCAAAAATTGAAAATCGCCTTGAGTTCCTTGTCATTTTCTCTTCCTCAAAATAAAACAGCCAAAATCTATTCGTCGCTTACGACGCAGAATTCAAGCGTCGTTCCGTAAGTCTGTCCTCCGTATGTTCCGCTCACGAAAATCTGAATCGTGGTGCCGGCCGGGATGCCCGGTGCGAAGACGATGCAGCTTCCGTCGTTCTTCGTTATGTAAGCCTGGTAGGCGGTGTCTGTTGTCGTGCTGCCGTTGCTGTACTCGCTCAAGCCCTCGCTTCCGCTGCTGATTGTCACCTGCGTTATGGTGATTGCGCTTTCCTCGCTTCCGTCCAGCGTCTCCGACAGCGTGATTGTGGTTTCCTTTGTGGAGGAAATCTTTCCTTCGCCGGCCGTGCTCGTGTAGCTGAATCCAACGTCGTCGGCAATCTTCACAGTCACCGTTCCGCTCGCCTCCACCGCGCTCTTCTCCGGAACCACCACGGAGTAGACTTCGGACGAAAGCCCTTCCGTGTCGTAGAAAGTGTACGAGACCGTGAACTGCTTTTTCGTGCTGATTGAGCCGATGTCTGTGAGCACGTACCAGACGCTTCCTCCCTCGATTGTGGAAAATTCCTCCTGCGAGTCGTATGTCTTTTCAAGGCCTTCCGGCTTTGTCTGCGTCAGCGACCACGCTTCTCCGTCCGCCGCCGTGAAGCTCTGCTTTTCTTTGTCGAACGAAAAGACGTGCTTGTTTCCGTTCTCTTCTATAATCAGTTTGTCGAGGTCCTTTGCCGGCGATGGAAATTCAGAGATGATGACGAGCCTGTCCGTAATGCCGCTCTCCGATTCCTTCGCGCTTTGCGCCTGTATTGCGGGTGCTGGCGGAGAGTTGCAGACGAGGTTGAGGGTGTACACGTCCTCCGTCGCCTTCATGATTTCCTCGTCCGTCGCCTCTTCGCTCAGTCCAGCCTTCATAAGCTTGACCGTGGGCGATATGTCGTTCGAGTCGAACCCGTCGATGGCGGAAAGCAGCGTCTGCGGATAGGTGAGGGTGATTTTGCTTTCCTCTGGGTCGTATTCGAACGAAGCCGACACAGATTCGTTTTCGAACGTCACATCCGCCTCAAGCTCCGAGTTTCCGGGGTTGTCTATGTGGAAATAGATTTCGTAGTCGCTGTCTGCCGGAATGTTCTCCTTGCCTGAAGTTCCCGTCGAATGCTCTCCTGAAAATTCCACAGAGGAGACGACCGCCGCGTACGAATTTTCCTTGAAGAATGCTTCTATGTCGTCCTGCGCGCATGATGACAGGAGCGCCATAATGAAGAAAGCCGCGGCCGCTTCCTTGCCCATGAAATTTGCCTTCATTTGTAAAAGTCCCTTAGCTTTGCTAAAAAAAATGAAATTCCAACCCAAATCCTCATTATAATCAAAAAGTTTTTCTTGTTTCAGTTTTTTTTGCGAAAATCCTTTCTTGAAGAAGGGACAATCTATGTTATATTTAAGTTATTGCGCTGTGTTGAAAAATTCTGCGCCCAATCAAAAAATTATGAGGTAAATCGATGCGTTCGTTGAAAAAACAGTTCATCTTTGTCTTCGGCATTTTCATGCTGGTGTCGCTTTCCGTCGTTGCGGTGGTTTCCGGTGTCGGCATAATGCGCACGGGTGAGATTCTCGCCAGCCAACAGGGAATCCCAATCGTGCAGAAAGTCGCGAGCATGATAGACGGCGATGCATTCGAAAAATTCATGGGGGGAACCCCGTCCGAAGACAGTCCTTATTACGAGCGGGTGCGCCTGCTGCTCCTTGAGATAAAGAAGACTGTCGGCTGCGAATATCTCTACACGATGGTTCCGAAATCCGGCAGCACATACATGTACGCGATTGATGGTAGCTGCGAGCCTAGCGACACCGAGCATTTCTCCCACCTCGGCGACGAGGAGGACATAACGAGCCTTGGAGAGGCTCCCGTCAAGGTGATGAGAGGAGAGGCTGATGTCACCAATTCAGGGCTTGTCGCGCAGGACGATTGGGGCTGGCAGATAAGCACCTACCATTCGATAAAGAATTCAAGCGGAAAGGTCGTCGGTTTCGTCGGCTGCGACTTCAACATTGAATTCATCATCAGTGTCATGTATTCAAAGATTCTTACGATTTCAATCCTGAGCGTTGTGTTCGTCGTTGTTGGAATCATCATCCTAATGCTCATGACGCGCTATGTCTTCGACGGCATGAGGAACGTCAGCAACGCGATGGACGAAATTTCCAGCGGAAAGGCCGACTTGACGGCGCGCGTGCCGGTGAAGGGCGGAGAGGAGGTATCCCACCTCGCGGCGAGTTGCAACAAGGTGATAGACAGCATTGCGAACCTCATGGAAACTCTACAGAAGGAGGGAAATGTGCTGTCCGAGAGCGGCTCCGTCCTTTCCGAAAAAATGGAAGAGAACGCTTCGATAATTTCGAGCGTGGTGGGGGACGTGAACGAAATCGGAAACCACATCGAGGAGGAGACGCGGAGCATCGGGGAGGTCGCCTCCGGCATGCACAACGTGGACGGGGAGATTTCGAATCTCGACTCGAAGATTGCCCAGCAGTCTTCCGCCATTCTTTCCTC
>CAMHLH010000127.1 GCA_946185925.1 uncultured Treponema sp. | reverse complement strand
CTTTTGAAGGGAAAGCTTAGGAGCGAGGGGTTCGAACGCTGGAGGTACTCTTTTTGCGCGAACAGCAAGTCGACCGGAGCCGAGAGACGCTTTTTCGTCGAAATGTATTTGGTTAATCCTGCTGTCTCTCCAAATGTCGTCGTAATCGCCCAGAAAACAAGGTTGTCAATGGGGGCGTCTGACGCTTCTGTCCAAAAAGCCTTGACTGGCGGAATGTCCGGCTATGACAGCAGGTTTTCTGGTCAGGAAATTGTCGTGAAGCCTTCGTACCTTTTGGTCAAGGCCGGAGTCTACGGCGAGGATGGAAAGCAAATCAATAAATTCATATCCTCCGCAAAGTTGAACTACACGAAGGCGACGGCTGCGATAAAAACCGACGACTGCTTGTTTTCTGCGGACACCCTCATCGGCACTGTGGAAGTGAGCGAGGGCGATTTGCGCTCCAAGCCTGAAATGCTTTGCAATCCTGGCTCAATGTCCTGGGAGTTGAAGTACGAGAATGTTGTCGAGGGAAAAAATCTCTACGGCTCCTCTTCAAATTCGTGGATTCCTTTGGGCTATAAGTCGCGTTTTGTCGGTTCTCTGACATTCGATGGCGAGGAATATTCGGTCACTCCCGAAAAGTCGTTCGGCTATGTGGACAAGAGCTGGGGGGAGAGCCTTTCGAATCCCTACTACCATATTTCCACGTCGAGGTTGACCAGCATAATAACAGGCAAGGCTCTTCCTTCTTCGTACATCGCGATTGACGGGGAATTCGGCAAGAAGAAGGAGCTGAACGGTGTCATCGAAATCGAGGGCAGGACTTTCAAGGTCGGGGGCTTTTTGAACGGAATCGGCATGGTGGAGACCCACCACTGTTCACAGGTTCCTTCGAACGAGGACGGCGAGAAGCTCCACTGGTCTGTCAGTCTGGAGAAGGGCGAGTACGTGGTGGATTTGGATGTCTACTGCAGGGCGGCCGAGATGTTCGTGAGGGACTACGAGGTTCCTCAGGGCAAGCGTACTTTGATGAAGGTCCTGGGAGGCGGAAGCGGAACCGGGGAGGTCAGGATTTTCAAGAAAATCGGAAAGAACCTTGAGCTTCTGGAACACGCAAATCTCTACGACACAATCTGCGAATTCGGAGAGCTTGACTCTGTAGGGGCTTGAAAAAAACTGATTTATGGCAATGCCGCGGGCAAATTGGAGAGCGTTCTCCAGTTCCCGCGGCATTTTTTTGTCCCCTTTCTCCGCGTTCCAAAATTTGCCGAATTTTTTCTTCGTGATTATTTTGTCAGTGAAAATGAAAAGCGGATGCGTCGGACGTTTTGGTCCATGCTTTCCGCGGTTTGGAGGTGAATCATGAATTACGAACAGTTTACACTCAAGCTTCAGGACGCTCTGCAGAATGCTTCGGCAATTGCGCAGCGCAGCGACCATGGTGAAATAGGGCTTGAGCATCTCCTCGTTTCCTTCATCGAACAGGAGGGCGGAATGGCGAAACCCCTGTTCGAAAGAATCGGAGTCGATGTCCAGGCTCTTCTTGCCCAGACAAATGACCTTCTTGGAAAATTCCCAAAAGTTACGGGCAACATCCAGATGCAGTTGAACCAGGACGCCCAGAAGGCGCTCGCCAAGGCTGAAAAGTACATGGGCGACCTCAAGGACACCTATCTTTCAGTGGAGCATGTGCTTTTGGCTATGGCCGAGTCGGATTCCAGAGTCGGGGACTTGCTCAGGAAATTCGGAATCAACAAGGACTCCATGCTCGGCGCCTTGAAGGCCGTCCGCGGGAACAACCGCGTCGACTCCAACGACCCTGAGAGCAAGATGCAGTCGCTCGAAAAATTCTGCACGGATTTGACGGCCCGCGCCCGCCAGGACAAAATCGACCCCGTAATCGGCCGCGACGAAGAAATCAGGCGCGTCATGCAGGTCCTTGTCAGGAGGACGAAGAACAATCCTGTTTTGATTGGAGAGCCGGGGGTTGGAAAGACGGCCATTGTCGAGGGCTTGGCGAGGAGAATCGCTTCCGGGGACGTTCCTGAATCGTTGAAGGACAAGCGCCTGCTTTCTCTGGACATGGGAAGCCTCGTTGCGGGAGCGAAATTCCGCGGCGAATTCGAGGAGAGGCTCAAGGCTGTCATAACCGAAGTCTCAAAGTCCGAGGGGCAGATAATCCTCTTCATCGACGAACTGCATACGATTGTGGGGGCGGGGGCTTCGGAAGGCTCGATGGACGCTTCGAATCTCTTGAAGCCGGCTCTTTCCCGCGGGGAGCTTCATGTCATCGGCGCGACGACGCTCAACGAGTACAGAAAATACATCGAGAAGGACTCTGCACTTGAGAGAAGGTTCCAGCAGGTCTTCTGCGCGGAGCCGAACGTCGAGGACACTATCGCGATATTGCGCGGACTCAGGGACAAGTACGAAATCCACCACGGTGTGAAGATAAACGACGAGGCTTTGGTTTCGGCCGCGACCCTTTCGAACCGCTACATAACCAACCGTTTCCTGCCGGACAAGGCAATCGACTTGGTCGACGAGGCCGCTTCAAGACTCAAGATGGAAATCGAGAGCGAGCCGGTTGAGCTGGACAAGCTTGACAGGAAAATCCTCCAGCTGCAGATAGAGAAGCAGTCTCTTTCCAAGGAGGACGACCAGGCTTCTATTGAGCGGCTGGAGAAGCTTGAGAAGGAACTTTCCGACTTGACGAGCCAGCGCGACGTCATGCGCATGAAGTGGCAGAACGAAAAGGATGAAATCGACAAGTCAAGAACATTGAAGGAAAAAATCGAATCTGCGCGTTTTGAGGAGGAGAAGTTCACGAGGGAGGGAAATCTTGCCAAGGCGGCGGAGTACAAGTATTCGATAATACCTGAACTTGAGAAGCAGCTTGCGGAGAGCCAGAAGAGGGACGAGGAGCGGAAGAGCGCGGAGGACAACGGCGTTTCCGACTCTCTTTTGAGGCAGGAGGTCACCGAGGAGGACATCGCCCGTGTCGTTTCCGTGTGGACTGGAATCCCTGTGGCGAAGATGATGACGAGCGAGAAGCAGAAGTACGTCCGGCTTGAGAATGTCCTGCACGAGCGCGTTGTTGGGCAGGACGAGGCCGTGTCGGTCGTTTCCGATGCCATAAGGAGGAACAAGTCCGGCTTGAACGACCCGAACAGGCCTCTCGGTTCCTTCCTCTTCATCGGGCCTACGGGCGTTGGAAAGACGGAGCTTGCGAAGACGTTGGCGGACTTCCTCTTCAACGACGAGAAGTCGCTCACAAGGATAGACATGTCGGAGTACATGGAGAAGTTCTCGGTGAGCCGCCTCATCGGCGCGCCTCCGGGATATGTCGGCTACGACGAGGGCGGCCAACTCACGGAAGCCGTCAGGAGAAGGCCGTACAGCGTCATCCTTTTCGACGAGATTGAGAAGGCGCATCCTGACGTCTTCAATGTGCTTCTGCAGGTCTTGGACGACGGCAGACTCACGGACGGACAGGGCAGGCTGGTGGACTTCAAGAACACCATAATCATAATGACCAGCAACCTCGGCAGCGACCTGATTCTTGACGCCCAGGATTCTGGCAGGGCGGATTTGAAGTCCAAAATCGACGGGCTTCTGAAGCGCACTTTCAAGCCGGAATTCCTCAACCGAATCGACGAGATTGTCATGTTCGACAAACTCAGCAGGGAGTGCATCTCCGGAATCGTCAGGAACCAGCTTGGCAGGGTCAAGGCCCGCTTGGCGGACAGGCGCATAAAGCTTGAGTTCGACGATTCGGCTGTCGAATTCCTCGGAGACAAGGGCTACGACCCGGCTTTCGGGGCAAGGCCTGTTAAGAGGGCGATTCAGACCTACCTTGAGAACACCCTCGCCAAGGAAATCCTTTCGGGAAAATTCGGCGACGAATCCACGATAAGGGTTTCGGCAGGTGAAGACTCTTTGAAATTCAATTAGAATGTGAGTCATGAGACTTACCCTTCTTCAGTTGAAAAATCTTTCCGACAACGATGCGAACATCAAAAACGCTGTCGGAAAAATAGATTCCGTTTCGGAAAAGTCGGATGTCGTTGTGCTGCCGGAGATGTTCTCCTGTCCCTACAAGACTTCGGCTTTTCCTTTTTTTGCCCAGGAGGATGGCGGCTCCAACTGGAAGGCTCTTTCCGACTGCGCGAAAAGGAACGGAGTCTACATCGTCGCGGGGTCCATGCCGGAGCTTGAGGTCACCCGCGAGTGCTGCGAGCATTCTGAGAAAATCTTCAACACATGCTATGTATTCGGCCGGGACGGAAGGCAGATTGCCAAGCACAGGAAGGTCCATCTTTTCGACTGCGACTACAAGGGCGGGGTGTCCTTCCACGAGAGCGAGACTTTGTGCGCTGGCGACAAGGCGACCGTCTTCGAGACCGAATTCGGGAAAATCGGTGTGATGATTTGCTTCGACATCCGCTTCCCGGAATTTTCAAGGCTCTACGCCGACATGGGGGCGAATCTGGTCGTCTGCCCTGCGGCTTTCAACACGACGAGCGGACCGAAATACTGGGATTTGATGTTCAGGACCCGCGCCGTCGACAACCAGGTTTTCTTCGCCGGCTGCTCTCCGAGTTTGAACGGTCGCGCCTCCTACAAGGCTTACGGGCATTCGATTGTCACGGACCCTTTCGGGGCGGTTTTGGGGGAACTCGACGAAAACGAGGGCGTCCTCACGGTGGACGTGGATTTTTCTTCGATAACAGATTTCAGGCGGCAGAGCCCGATTTTGAAGTCGCGCAGGAAGGATTTGTATTGATATGAAAAGATTTTTTGTTGTTTCGTTTTTTTTGTTGGCTTCCGCGCTCGCTTTTCCGCGCGCCGGTTTTGGCGTCCACGGCGGATTCGATTGCGGCCGGGACAGCGACAGCTTCGTTTCGGCTTCGTTCAGGCGCGACACCAGCCCCTGGGTGTTTTCTCTTGACGCCCATTTTTCAAATCCGCTTTTCTCCGACTTGAAATTCGCCGACACTTTCACTTTTGTCGCGGATGACTATTTCGTGAACGAGCGTGTGTCCGAGCACATGGACGTCTACGTCTTGTGGGGAAGTTCCGTCGGCTTCTACAGTGATTTTTCCGCGGGTTCCGGGCGGGATTTTTCTGTTGGAACTGGAAGCAGGTTCGGAGTCGGATTCGATTTCTTCTTTTTGAACAGGCACTTGGAATTTTTTTCACAGGCTGTCTGGAATCCGTATCTTGGCGTGAAGCGGGAGGACGGGGATTTTAACTTCCTCGGCAAAATCGACAATTTCCCCTGCTCAGTCGGATTCAGGGTTTGGAACTGATATCCCGCAATCGGCATTCAAGCGCAGTTCGTACTGCTTGGCCCTTCCTCTCTTCTCGGTTTCCGAAATTATATCCATCTTGAGCAGAAGCCAAATGAGCAGGTTCGACCACTTCGCGCTTTCTCTGCCGCTCTCTTCCATGATTGCTTGGGTCAGTTCTTTCTTCGTGAATTTTTTCGGCACGCTCCTTGGAAGCAGGTTCGCGTAGTCGCTCTTGCTCTTGAAAATCCGTTTTCCTTCTATTGAATTCAGCTTTTTTCCGAGTGGAATCCAGTTTTTCAGGTGCCGTCTGCTCTTGTTCAGAATCTGCACTTTCTCTTCCGTTTTTTTTCTTGCTTCCGTGCATTTCACGAACAGGGCGACAAGTTCAAAATTTTCGTCGGTCAATTCTTCAAAGACGCCAGTCAGTCCCCTGAGCATCGAATAGACTGTTTCTTTCTTTGGGCTTTTTTTGCTTGTGCTTTTTTCTCCGTCGTTCGTCTCGATGATTTTTTCGATTATGATTGGCTTCACGACTTTGATTTTCTTTTTGCTTTTCAGGAGGTGGTCGATTTTTTCTTTAAGGGCGGAGACGTTGCCGGTCTGGATTTCAATCACGCTTCCGTCTTTTAAAAGCACGTCCGCTATCCATTTGCTTCCAGGAATCTGTCTCTCGCATTCTCCGTTTTCTTCTAGCGCGTATATCGTCTTGAGCTTTTCATGCAAATCGGATTCGTTGTAGGTGTTTATCATCTTCTTTTCCGTCTTTTATTCTACCGTTTTTTGGAACATAAGACTCTTTGAACTGCAAACCGCTAAATCTCGATTTCCATTCTGCCGAAATTTATAGAATGGAAATCGTCCACACACCTGTTTTGCTGAATGAATGTCTCGAATATCTTTCTCCAGTCGGAGAGCCGTTTGAAAAAGACGCTTTCATGATTGATTCGACTTTGGGAGAGGGGGGGCATTCGTTCAATTTTTTGAGTAAATACCCGAATTTGAAAATACTCGGTCTTGATGCCGACAAAAACATCCAGGCCCGCGCGAAAGAGCGTCTCTCTGAATTCGCTGAAAATGGCCGTATGCGTTTTTTCAACGGCTGGTTCAACGATTTCTACTCGAATTTTGAGAATCAAGCCGAATACACGAACGGCCGTCACCCGGACTTGATTCTCTTCGACCTTGGAATCAGCGTCTACCACTACGAGCGCAGCGGCCGCGGCTTTTCATTCAGGCACGACGAGCCTCTGGACATGCGCTTGAATTCGGAGGAGGGCGAGAGCGCGGCCGACATTGTGAACACGATGAAGGAGGAGGAACTTGCCAACCTGATTTACCTCTACAGCGACGAAAAAATGAGCCGGAGGATTGCCAAGGCGATTTGCCAGGCGCGCATCTCTTCAAAGATAACGTCGTCGAAGGCACTCGCTGAAATAATCTACGAGGCCGTTCCCGCGAACTACAAGCACGGCAACATCCATCCCGCGACCAGAACTTTCCAGGCGTTGCGAATCGCCGTGAACAGCGAGCTCAGGAGACTCCCGGAGGCGATGCACGCGGCCTTCAACGCGCTTGCGGTCGGAGGCAAGCTCGGTGTCATAACGTTCCATTCGCTCGAGGACAGAATCGTCAAGAACTATTTCAGGAATCTTGGGAAGTCCTGCGTCTGTCCGCCTGAGCAGGCAGTCTGTTCCTGCGGCGGAAGCCCGTGCGCCGAGATTCTGACGCGGAAGCCCGTTGAACCGAGCGAGGATGAGGTCAGGACGAACAGCCCGAGCAGGAGCGCGAAGCTTCGTGTCGTGAGGAAAATACGGAACGCTACTGAAAAGCACCTTCTTCATGTCGATGCCATGTAGCCTTCTTTGGAATTTAAAAAATTGGATATAAAACGGAGTGAAAAATGAGTCTGCCAAAAACG
>CAMHLH010000126.1 GCA_946185925.1 uncultured Treponema sp. | reverse complement strand
CAGGACGAACTCAAGGAGAATTTCGAGAAGAACCAGCGCGAGCATTTCCTCCGACAGGAAATGAAGATGATTCAGGACGAGCTTGGCGGCGAGGACGGAAGCGACTACCAGAAGTTCAAGTCCAAGATTGAGGCGTTTGGCTTCGAGGGCGAGATAAAGGAGACGCTCGACAACGAACTGGAAAAGTTCAAGATAATGGACCCCAAGGATTCCGAGCCAGAGTCGTTCGACATAATCAAGGCCTACAAGGTGCTTGAGAAGGACCACTACGGCTTGGACGACGTGAAAAAGCGCATTCTCGAATATCTCTCTGTCAGGAAGCTCAAGAACGACAACAAGGGCTCGATAATGATTCTCGTCGGACCTCCGGGTGTCGGAAAAACGTCCATCGGGCACTCAATCGCAGAGGCTATGAACAAGCCGTTCTACCGTTTCAGCGTTGGCGGAATGAGGGACGAGGCGGAGATAAAGGGCCACCGTCGCACCTACATCGGCGCGCTTCCCGGAAAGATTTTGCAGGGCTTGAAGATAACGAAGACGAAATCGCCTGTTTTCATGATTGACGAAATCGACAAGATGGGCGCGAGCTATTCTGGAGGGGACCCAGCGTCCGCCTTGCTTGAGGTCCTGGACCCTGAGCAGAACGTGAATTTCCGCGACACCTATCTCGACTTGCCTTTCGACGTGTCGAATGTCTTCTTCATTTTGACTGCGAACTCTTTGGACACGATTCCCGGACCTCTTTTGGACAGGGCTGAAATCATCAAGCTTTCAGGCTACATCGACCAGGAGAAGATGGAAATCGCAAAGAAATATCTGATTCCGAAATCGCTTGAGAAGAACGGTTTGTCGAAGAGCCAGGTCAAATACACGAAGGCCGCCCTCTTCAAGATTGCCGAGGAGTACGCCCGCGAATCCGGCGTCAGGTATTTCGAACAGTGCGTGGACAAGATTCACAGAAAAATCGTTTTGGAAAATCTCTCAGGAATTCCTGCCGACCTGAAAAAGCTTTCGGACGCGAAGATAACTTCGTTCGAGGGCGGCAGTGTCGAATCATTGAAGGAAAAGACGTTCACAATCGATGCCGGAGACTTGGAGAGGTATCTCGGAAAGCCTATTTTCGACGAGAGCGACATGAAAGTCGCAGACGTGCCCGGAACCGCAATCGGCCTTGCGTGGTCGTCTGTGGGCGGCGACACTCTCAAGCTGGAGGCCGTGTCGTTTCCGTCGCAGAAGGGGGGATTGCAGTTCACCGGTCAAATCGGCAGCGTCATGAACGAGTCCGCAACGATAGCCTTGAACTGGGTTCGCCGCTATTCAATCGAACACAACATAAAGCCGAGCGAGTGGTTCGAGCAGAACGCCATCCACCTGCACATTCCGGAGGGCGCGACTCCAAAGGACGGGCCTAGTGCGGGAATCACGATGGCGACGACGTTCATGTCCCTCATAACGGGTCGTGTGATAAAGCCGCACGTCGCAATGACTGGCGAACTCGACCTCACCGGCAAAGTCATGCCGATTGGCGGTCTTCGGGAGAAGACTGTCGCGGCGAAGCGCAACGGCATAAAGACAATCTACATTCCGAAGGGCAACGTGCGCGACTTGGAGGAGATTCCCGAAATCGTCAAGAGCGGGGTCAAATTCATCCCTGTCTCCAACGCCATGGAAGTCATGACGACTGTTTTCCAGCCTGAAGAGAAGAAAGCCGATAGCGGTTACGGATTCTGAATTTGAAATTAAAAGGAAGTTTTCTATGATACCTAGAATATTTTTGAACCCGAAAGAGGAGAACGAAATCAAACAGGGCTTCCCGTGGGTTTTCGACAACGAGATTGAGTCTGTGAAATTCGAGGCGAAAAACGGCAGCGGTGTGAAGAGCCTTCCGTTGAACGATGCCGCCCTCGATTCTGAACTTGCGGACGGGAGCGTCGTCGAGGTCTTCGCCCATGCGGGTGCTTTTTTGGGAACCGGCGTCATCAACAGAAAGTCGAAAATCACCGTCCGCATAATCGGTTCGGAGCGCGCCGACCAGATTCTTTCGGATACGGCCGCCTTCTACGAGAAAAAAATCCAGGACGCCTACGATTTGAGGAAGCTCCACTATTCGATAAAGGATTCCTACAGGCTTGTCTACGGCGAGTCCGATTTCATTCCGGGCTTGATAGTCGAGCGTTATGTGGACACGAAAAAGAATGTCTATCTTGTCGTCCAGTTCTCGACACTTTCCTGCGAGGTTTTCAGAAAGGAGATTCTTGCGGCGTTGAGGAAAATCATCAAGCCGTATGGAATTTTCGAGAAGTCCGACGCTCCGACACGGGAAAAAGAGGGGCTTCCTCTCCGCACTTGCTGGGAAGGCGAGGTGCGCGAGGAGAAAATCGTCATCCGCGAGAACGACGTCCTCATCGAAGTCGATTTTGCGAACGGACAGAAGACCGGCTTCTTCCTCGACCAGAAGGACAACCGGAGATACGTCTCCGCCCTCTGCTCTGGAAAAAGGGTTCTGGACACTTTCACCCACACTGGCGCTTTCGGCTTGAACGCAGTGAACGGTGGCGCGAAGGAAGTGATTTCGGTCGATATTTCACAGGACGCCGTCGATTTGGTGAACAAGAATATTGAACTGAACCATGCCGAGAAGAAGATGACGGCTGTGTGCGCCGACGTATTCGCCCTTTTGAAGGAATACGAGGAGAAGGGCGAGAAATTCGACGTGATAATCCTCGACCCGCCGGCTTTCACTAAATCCGCGAAGAACATCCAGAAGGCCTACGGCGGCTACAAGGAAATCAATCTCCGTGCAATGCGCCTTTTGAACCCCAACGGAATCCTCGTCACCTGCTCTTGCTCTTACTTCTTCGACGCGACCCATTTCTACGGAATGATTATGAAGGCCGCCGAGGATTCCAAAAAGCGTGTGCAGATAATATCGAAGACGGGCGCTGGTCCTGACCATCCGGTTCTCGTCGGTTATCCAAAGTCAGAATATCTGAAGTGTGCGGTGTGCCGTGTCATATAATTGCGTTTTCGTCATAGGTCCGACAGCCGTCGGAAAAACCGCCATTGGTGTCCGCCTTGCCGACCTTTTTGACGGCGAGATAATCAGCGCGGATTCCAGGCAGGTCTACAAGGGACTCGACATTGGAACCGGCAAGGATTTGGCGGATTACGATATTGTCGATTCATCTGGAAATGAAAAGCACATTCCCTACCACATAATCGACGTGTGCGATTTGTCGAAGGAGTACAACCTTTTCGATTTCCAGGAAGATTTCTACAAGGCGTTCTCGGATATAAGCGCGCGCGGAAAGCTTCCAATCTGCGTGGGCGGCACCGGCATGTACGTCGATTCGATTTTGAGAAGCTACGACATGATTGAAGTCCCTGAAAATCCAGAAGAGAAAGCCGCCCTTGAAGCGAAATCCTACGATGAGTTGAAGGCAATCCTGATTGAAGAGAAGGAAAAGCTCCACAACACGACCGAATTCGGTGACAAGGACAGAATCATAAAGGCAATTCTGATAAACCGCTTCTCCAAGACTGCCGAGTACGCCGAGTTGAAGCGGAAGATGCAGGAGAGCCGCCCCAAAATCGAACCGCTTGTAATCTGCACGACGCTCGACAGGAAACTTGTCCGCGCTAGGATTGCCGCGCGTCTCCGAGCGAGAATGGGCGAGGGGCTCATCGAGGAGATTGACGGTCTCCACAAGGCCGGCTGGTCTTTCGAGCGGCTTGAGTCGCTTGGGCTTGAATACCGCTTTGTGAGCCTCTATCTGCAGGGCGAGTACGGCGAGGTCGGAAGCGATGGCGCGAGGGAGAAACTGTTCGAGCTTTTGAACCGCGCCATTGGCCAGTTCGCCAAGAGGCAGGAGACTTGGTTCCGCGGCATGGAGAAGAAAGGGGTGGAAATCCACTGGCTTCCAGAGGAGATGGACGTGGAGAAAAGATTCGAAGCGGCGAAGGATTTGCTTCTGGACAGACGGTGAGATTTTTCCGAATAAAGAATTGTGAAATTCGCTTTTTCTGCAAAAAAAAGGCCTCGGTTTTCGAGGTCTTTGTATTTTTAAATGAATATTTTGTTTGTTTTCGTTTGTGTTATGCTGTGACAGCGTTTGATTCCTGGACCTTTGTGATGTATCCAGTCCTGAGGCATGTGTCGAACAAAGCTTTGCTGAGATAGTCAGTAGTGACATCTTCGTAGCCGTCTTTGTCCCGGACGATGCGCACAACATATCCGTCATCCATTTCACGGACCACTGTCATGTAGTCTGTGTTTTTACCGATGCTTTTCAATGTGTAAACTGCCATTTTTTTATCTCCATAAACTTTATAGAATGTTTTCTGAAATAATGTGTCATTCAACACATATTTTTATTTTCGGTAATTGAGAATCGGAGTTTAGAAAAATGTTCTATTTCGACGCGCACAACCACCTCTGCCATTCATTCTATCCGTCTTTTTCCAGCCCTGTCGACTATTCATGCATTTCGTCTTTCTGCACTGAAGTCGAGTGGCGCGATTTTCCGTACCACGACAGGAAGAACATCCTGAAGTCGTTCGGGCTTCATCCTCAGATGTTCGCCTGCGCTGATTTTTCCGCGGATGACTTCGAAAATGGAATGAAAGTTCTTGGGCGGCTGCTCAAAAACAACGAAATTTTCGCTGTCGGGGAGATTGGTTTCGACTTTTTCACAGAAGAATTTAAGAAAACTGAAAAAATCCAGACTGAATTTTTCGAGAGGCAGCTTGGTTTGGCGGCGGCTTTTGGAAAACCGATTGTTGTCCACTGCAGGAAGGCGATGGACAGAATCTTTTCGTTCTCAAAAAGTCTTTCCTCTCTTCCAGCCGTCGTTTTCCACAGTTTTCCGGGCGGCAAAAACGACGCTTCGTCTCTTTTGAAGAAAGGCGTCAACGCGTTTTTTTCGTTCGGCAAGCACCAACTCATGAACGGAAAGCGCCTGTCTGTCGAGATGCTTTCCGCCCATTCTGACTTTCCTGGAAGAATTTTTTTCGAGACCGACTGCCCATATCAGACGTTGAAAGGCGAGTCGGAAACCTCTGCTGCCGAAATCGTCCGGGTCTATGAAAAGACCCGGGAAATCTGCGGCTTCGACAGCGAAAAAATTGCGATGGCGGCTTTTTCGAATCTCTTGGATTCCTGCGGCCTTGAATCTGGGGCTATTCTGAAAGGAAACTCTTGACGGCATCCAGTGCCGCCTTGTATTCGGCCACGACCTTCTTGCTCAGGAAATCGATGTCGCCGTTCGCTTTGCCCCTGAGCACGTCCTCCAGTTTCTGTCCAGCTTCGGCGAGCTTTTCCGTGCCGATTTGCCTTCCAGCTCCTTTCACAGCATGGACGTAGCTCGCCGCTTCTGAGTTCTTCTTATCCGCCACAAGTTTTTTCAACTCTTCCGGCTCGAATTTTGTGTCCGAAACGAATGTCTCCATCAATATTCGGTAAAGCTCCATGTCGTTGTCGACGAGGTCGAGCCCCTTCTTTGAGTTTAGAATCTGTGCTTCTTCCATTTTTCGCTCCGTTTTTTGATTAGCGCTTGTTTTTTATGTTTTCGTAGAAATCCTCTCCACTGTCGTCCGTCACGACGAAACAAGGCAAATCCCTGACTTCGACGAGTCTGACGGCTTCCATTCCGAGTTCCTCGTAGTCGATGATTTCCTGCGACAATATGTATTTTGAAGCAATCAGTGCCGCTATTCCTCCCGGTGTTCCGAGGTAGAATCCGCCGAATTTTTTGCAGGAATCGGTCCACTGTCTGCTCCTGTTCCCCTTCGCGAGCGTTACGAGCGCGGCTCCGTTTTTCATGAGGAGCTCGGCGTACACGTCCATCCTTCCAGCCGTCGTGGGGCCGAAACTTCCGATGACGCAGCCGTCTGGGGTGCGGGCAGGGCCTGCGTAGCAGATTGGGTACTTCGTCGTGTATTCGGGGAGTTTTCCTGTCTCGTCAAGCTGCTTCTTCCACCTGGCGTGGGCCGCGTCCCTTGAAACAAGAATCTTTCCAGAAAGCAAAAGTCTGTCTCCCGGTTTCGCCCCCTTGAGCTGTTCGAGGACTGTCTGCATTCCCTTTGAAGTGTCGATTTTCCTTTCGTTTTCCTTGCTATCGCTGCCGGATTCCGCGAATCTCACGGCATCGCTGAATCCTTCTATTGAACTTGGATTTTCAACTGTCTTTTCAAGGTAGAATCCCTCGTCGGTGACGAACGCCTTGAGGTTCCTGTGCGCCGAGCAAGAGACTCCGAACGATATCGGGCAGCTCGCTCCGTGGCGGGGAAGCCTTATCACGACAGCGTTCAAGGCGAACGCGCTTCCGCCGAACTGCGCTCCGTAGCCGCTCTTCGCCGCTATCTCCATCGCCTTCTCTTCAAGCTCCTTGTCGCGGAATGCGTCTTGGTTCGGCTCGTATGTGAGGTCGTCGTAGGCCCCCATGGTCGCGAGTTTTAGAGTGAGAAGATTCTGCTCCGGGCTCAGGCCTCCTGCCACGATTCCTATTGTGTATGGCGGGCAGGCGGATGTCCCGAAATGCGATATCTGCTCTTCCATGAGGGCGGTGAATTTCTCTTTCGTGAGAAAGGCCTTCGTGCCCTGTATGAAACTCGTCTTGTTCGATGAGCCGCCTCCTTTCGCGCAGAAAATCATGCCCATCGATTTTTCAGGCAGGCTTTTGATGAACGGCGGGGTGGGGGCGAGAGCCGCGTCTTCCGTGAAGAGTGAGATTTGAGCCGGCATGTTGTTCTTCGGGTCGAATTCGTCGTAGAAATTTTTCGGAACGCTCGTCGAGAATCGCAACTTACGCTCGTCGTATGTTTTTCTCGCGCCTTCCGAAAGGGACTTTTGCTCGTCTTTCGATGAGGTGAAGCCGCTTTTTTTCCAGCCGAAAATGTTTGCGATGCCCGTGTCCTGGCAGAGCGGGAATTTCCCCTCCGACGCGGTCTGGGCGTTTTTCAATATGCACGCGCAAACGTATCTGTCGTTGTCGCTCGCGTCTTTTGAAAGTGCGGCTTTTATGACCGATTCGATGTGCTCTTTTGTGAATGTGAACGAAAGCCTTGAGAATGCGTTCTCCGCTGTTTTTTCGAGTGCGTCCTCTCCTTTTTTCAATGGAAAGAAATCGAAGTTGCTTTGAATGTCTGACTGTTTCATTCTTAGATTATCGATTTTTAGCAGGTGTTTTTCAATAAACACGCACGGT
>CAMHLH010000125.1 GCA_946185925.1 uncultured Treponema sp. | reverse complement strand
CATTACTTGCCAACTTTAGCGGAAAGTGTCGTCGCTTCGCTGTACTTCTTGAAGAAGAGCATGTAGACCATGCAGACGAGGGCGGCCAACGAGAAGACAAGCCCGACGATGTTCATGTCGCCGGTGAAGATTCCGCCAATCTGGTTCACCAGGAATGCGATTACATAGGCGAAGCCGCACTGGTAGCCGATTGCGAACCATGTCCACTTCGCGCTGTTCATCTCGCGCTTGATGGCTCCGATTGCGGCGAAGCAAGGCGCGCAGAGCAGGTTGAAGACGAGGAACGAGAATCCCGCGACCGATGTGAATGCCTGGCCCATCGCCTGATAAGCCGTGAGCTCTCCGCTGCCGTACAGGATTCCCATCGTGCCGACGATGTTCTCCTTCGCCACGAGTCCCGTGATGGAAGCGACCGCGGCCTGCCAGTTTCCCCAGCCCAAAGGCGCGAAAATCCATGCGATGCAGGAACCGATTTTGGCGAGGATTGAAGAGTCCAGCTGGTCTTCAGAGAGCATTCCGAATCCTTCTTCCGTCCAGCCGAAGAAACTTGTGAACCATACGATGATTGTTGAAAGGAGGATGATTGTTCCAGCCTTCTTGATGAACGACCAGCCGCGCTCCCACATCGAGCGGAGGACGTTTCCGATTGTCGGCAGGTGGTAGGCTGGAAGTTCCATTACGAACGGAGCCGGGTTGCCCGCGAACATCTTCGTCTTCTTGAGCATGATGCCTGAGATGACGATTGCCGCCATGCCGATGAAGTAGGCTGATGTGGCCACCCATGCGGCACCGCCGAATATCGCTCCCGCAATCATCGCGATGAACGGCACTTTCGCGCCGCAAGGAATGAATGTCGTCGTCATGATTGTCATGCGGCGGTCGCGCTCGTTCTCGATTGTGCGGCTCGCCATGATGCCTGGGACTCCGCAACCGGTTCCGACGAGCATCGGGATGAACGATTTTCCGGAAAGTCCGAATTTCCTGAAGATGCGGTCAAGGACGAATGCGATTCTCGCCATGTAGCCGCACGCTTCGAGGAACGCCAAAAGAAGGAAGAGGACGAGCATCTGTGGAACGAATCCGAGAACCGCTCCGACACCTGCAACGATTCCGTCGAGGATGAGGCCTGAGAGCCACTCTGCGCATCCGATTTTTTCGAGGAGTGAGCCGATGAGGACGGGAACGCCAGGAACCCACACTCCGTATTCGGCTGGGTCAGGCTCGTCGAATCCTTTTTCCGCGAAGTAGCCGACAGCGTCCTTGAATGAAACCGGATTCACGTCGTCGTCGGCGTCTTCCGGCACAGAGTCGAAATAGACCGTGACCTCTCCGTCTTCGAGGGTTTCCTCGTCGACAGTCGCATATTTGACTTCGTTCGCTTCTGGAACGAATGACTTCAGTTCCGCGATTTTCGCGCCCGCGTCGAAGTCCTCGGCTTCCGTGTCCAATCCGGCGAAAGCGTCCACGGCCGTGACGGCCGCTCCGTAGTTTTCCGCTTCCTCCTCGTACGCAGACGTGCCGATTCCGAAGAGATGCCAACCGTCTCCGAAGAGTCCGTCGTTCGCCCAGTCCGTCGCGCTCGCTCCGATTCCAACCATGGAAATCCAGTAGACGAGGAACATGATGGCTGCAAAAATCGGGAGACCGAGCCACCTGTTCGTCACGATTCTGTCGATTTTGTCCGAATCCGAGAGCTTTCCAGCGTTCGCCTTCTTGTAGCTCGACTTGAGGATGTCGGCTATGTAGATGTACCTCTCGTTCGTTATGATGCTCTCCGAATCGTCGTCAAGCTCCTTCTCCGCGGCCTTGATGTCCGTCTCCACGTGTTCGAGGGTCGCCTGGTCCACTTTGAGGGTTTCGAGAACCTTGTCGTCGCGCTCGAAGACCTTTATGGCGTACCATCTCTGCTGCTCCTCCGGGAGAGTGTGCACGACGGCCTCTTCGATGTGGGCGATCGCGTGCTCGACAGGACCTGCGAACGTGTGCTGCGGAATCGTCTTCGTCTCTTTCGCGGCCTTTATCGCTTCCTCTGCCGCTTCCATGACTCCGTCGCCTTTTAGGGCTGAAATCTCGACGATTTTGCATCCGAGCTGCCGGCTCAGTTCTTCGACATTGATTTTGTCTCCGGCTTTCTTCACCAGGTCCATCATGTTCAAGGCGATGACGACCGGAATGCCGAGCTCAACGAGCTGCGTCGTGAGGTAGAGGTTCCTTTCAAGGTTCGTCGCGTCCACGATGTTCAATATCGCGTCCGGCCTTTCTCCCACGAGGTAGTTTCTCGCGACGACCTCCTCGAGCGTGTAGGGGGAGAGCGAGTAGATTCCAGGCAAGTCCGTAACGACGACGCCGTCATGCTTCTTGAGCTTTCCTTCCTTTTTTTCCACCGTGACTCCCGGCCAGTTTCCTACGAACTGGTTCGAGCCTGTGAGGGCGTTGAAGAGCGTCGTCTTTCCTGCGTTCGGGTTTCCCGCCAGCGCTATTTTCAAATCCATTTTTTTCTGCCTCCTACTCGATTTCAATCATTTCCGCATCGTCTTTCCTGAGGGAAAGTTCGTAGCCTCTGACCGTCACTTCGATTGGGTCTCCGAGAGGGGCCACCTTTCGCACGTAGACTTCCACTCCTTTCGTCACCCCCATGTCCATGATTCTGCGCTTGACCGCGCCTTCGCCATGGAGTTTGACGACTTTTACAGTTTCACCGACTTTTGCTTCTCGCAACGTCTTCATTTTTTTATGCCTCCAAATTTTTGATTGCCGATTTTTAGAAGGAGTCTGAATTTCAGACCATTATCCTGCGGGCCATTTCCTCGTTGACTGCGACCCGTGATTCTTTGACTTTCACTATCAGATTGCCAGAAAGGGAATTTACGACTGTCACGGTTCCGCCGACCGTGAAGCCAAGATTCGCCAAGTGCCTCTTGACTTCGTCGCTTCCTCCGATTTTTTTTATGACTTGCTCAACTTGCGCATCCGCAAATACTAGTGGAATCATTAGAATGCTCCTGTTCTTTTGTTGTGTTGAATTAATATATGTTAGTGAGAATTAACTTTCAATAGTTAGTGATAACATAATTTCAGCAAATGTGGAAGAAGTCGCTGGAGTTGATTTTCTTTGACTTTGCCATAAAGTAATCTATAATTATTCTTATGTGCATCAAGTGAGTCGATTGAACAAAAGTAGGTGGCAGGATGAAGCTTTCAAAAAAATATATAGACGCGGTTTTTATCCTTTTCGCGCTCGTTGGAATCCTTACGGGCATAGGTTTCCTTTCCTTCAACTATTACAACTTCATCAAGTCATCGAAAGCCAGCAAGGTTGTTCGGCCGTCCTTCCTTGAGAAGGATGTCCTGTTCATCGGTTCCTACAGCGAGAGCTACCCCTACACGAGAGAGCAGATGGAAGGCTTCAACAAAGTCTTCGGAAAGCATGGAATCCCGTACGACAGCGCGTTCATGGACACAAAGGTCTACAACACCGAAGAGAATCTTGAGAATTTCTATAAAAGCCTGAAATACAAGATGTCCGTCCACAAGCCCTACAAGGCCATAATCGTCGGGGACGACCCTGCGCTGGGCTTCGTCATGAGCCACTACGACGAGCTTTTTTCCAACGTTCCAATCGTTTTTCTGGGGGTCAACGACGAGGACGTGGCCCGCAAAGCCTCCGAATATCCGCTGGTGACGGGCTCGACGGAGCATTTGGGCTTCGATGAGATTTTTGGCGTAATCAACGACATTTTTCCGAACGCGAAGACCGTTGCCGCGATATATGACGACTCCAATCTGACGACCATCGGCTGCAGAAACCAGTTCTTCAAGTTCATGGAAGGAAGCTCTCTGGGCATGGTTGGCATACACACGCGGAAAATGAGCCGGCAGAGCATCGTCGAAACTTTGAGGGGGCTGCCCGAGAATACTGTCCTTTTCAATGTGGGGATGTACAACGACTTGGACAAGCACAATTATTCCATAACAGAAGTCGCCGACTTGATGGTCGGAAATTCGCCTGTCCCTGTCTTCACTTTCGTCTACGAGACGATGGGGAACGGAATACTTGGCGCGACGATATTCGACATCGCCGAGTCCGCAGAGTATACGGCCGGCATCGTCGTCGACATATTGAACGGCAGGGATGTTTCCTCCATTCCTCTGAAGACAGACATAAAATCCAGCATGGTCTTCGACTGGAAAGTGATGGAAAAATTCGGGGTGGACGAGAAGCTCCTTCCCGAGAGTGTGGAAATCATCAACAGGCCTGTCGGGCACATAGAAGAATATTCGTTCATCTTCTATCCGACTTTCCTGATGATACTGTCGCTGCTGATTCTTTTGGCGATTCTTTTCTTCTATATTCTCCATATCCGAAAAATCCGCTCCAAACTTGAGTTCCAAGTCTCCCACAATATGCTGACCAAGCTCCCCAGCAGGTTCATGGCAATATCCTGCATTTCAAAACTCATCGAGCAGGGCGGGGAATTCTCCGTGATAATGCTCGACATAGAGGAATTCCGCCTTGTGAACGACTATTATTCCCAGGAATTCGGCGACCGGATGCTTGTGGAGATGGCCGAGCGGCTTGAGGGGATTTCTGCCGAGGGGCGTTACCATGCATACAGCTTCAGCGGCGATGAGTTCACGCTGGTCTGCACTGCGGGACATATTCAGGAGGACAGCTTCGAGATTGCGAATTTGAGAAAAATTCTTTCCAAGCCGTTTTTCGAGGGGGAAAATCCACTTTTCGTGAAGACCGCAATCGGAATAATCAACTCGGACGGAAGTTTCAAGCGGGCAGAGGACTATCTGATAAACGCGGAAATCGCAATGTACGAGGCCAAGAAAATAGGCTCGAACAAGAACGCCGTCTTCACGCTTGAGATGAGGAGGGCGATAGAGAAGAGACACAACATTGTCCGCGATGTGGAATTCGCCTGCGAGAACGACGGCTTTTTCGTCATGTTCCAGCCGCAGCTCATGGCCAAGGACGACAGCATTTTCGGCTTCGAGGCCCTCACAAGGCTCAAGATGACGGATTCGCAGGGGCGGACCCGGATTGTCTCCCCTGGCGATTTCATTCCTGTGGCCGAGAAGAGCGGCTACATCGCAAAAATCGGGCGAATCATAACAGAGAAGACCATCATGGCAATGGTCAGTTGGAGGCAGCGTGGAATAAAGCTCCACAAGGTTTCCATAAATTTCTCCGCCGCCCAGATGTCCGACGAGGGATACGTCGATTATCTTTCCGCTCTTTTGAAGAAGAACAACATAACGCCGAAGCTCATCTGCATCGAAATCACCGAGAGTCTATTCCTTGGAAACCGCAAACAGGCTACGGAACTTTTCGAGCAGTTCAAGAGTCTTGGCGTGCAGCTCGCCTTGGACGATTTTGGAACGGGCTATTCTTCGCTGAGCTATCTGGCCTATCTTCCTGTTGACATCGTAAAAATCGACAAGTCCATGGTCGACAATTATCTTGCGATTCCCGAGAAGGCCGTCTTCGTGGAAAACATCGTGAACCTCGTCCATTCCCTCAACATGAAGCTCGTTGTCGAGGGGGTCGAGACCAAGTGGCAGTACGACAAGATAAAGATGCTCGGAGGCGACTACATCCAGGGCTATTTCTTCAGCGAGCCTATTCTGCCCGAGGAAGTGGAGACGTTCACTCTGGAATACCGCTCCTGCTGACTGCCGTAAATTCATCGTACTCTTTTCTGTCTTGAGGAATCCGCCGTTTTCTCCTATTCTATGTATACAAAATTTGATTTCAATGCATGGGACACCTCTGGAAAGCTGTTTCTAGGGGTGGTTTTTTTCCTATGAATCTACAAGGAGTGAAAAATGCCTGGAACAGAGATTCCCTACAAAATCTACCTTTCTGAGGAAGAACTGCCGACAAGCTGGTACAACGTCCGCGCGGACATGAAGAACAAGCCGGCTCCGCTTTTGCATCCGGAGACTCACAAGCCGATGACTTTCGACGACCTCCGTCAGGTCTTCTGTGATGAGCTTGTGAAGCAGGAACTGAACGACACCGACGCATACTTCCCGATTCCAAAAGAAATCCGCGAATTCTACAAAATGTACAGGCCGTCGCCTCTCGTCCGCGCCTACTGCCTTGAGAAGAAGCTCGGCACACCGGCCCACATCTACTACAAATTCGAGGGAAACAACACGAGCGGAAGCCACAAGCTCAATTCCGCGATTGCCCAGGCCTACTACGCGAAGCAGCAGGGACTCAAGGGCGTTACGACGGAGACTGGCGCGGGCCAGTGGGGAACCGCGCTTTCGATGGCGTGCTCGTACTTCGACCTCGACTGCCAGGTCTACATGGTCAAGTGCTCCTACGAGCAGAAGCCGTTCCGCAGGGAAGTCATGCGCACTTACGGAGCGAAGGTCACTCCGTCGCCTTCCGACACTACAGAAGTTGGACGCAAAATCAACGCCGAATTCCCCGGAACTTCGGGAAGCTTGGGATGCGCCATTTCTGAGGCTGTCGAGGCCGCCACGAAGCAGGAGGGCTACCGCTACGTCCTCGGAAGCGTACTTTCGCAGGTCCTCGTGCACCAGACCGTAATCGGGCTTGAGACGATGGCCGCTTTGGACAAGTACGGAATCGACCCTGACATCATTATCGGATGCGCGGGTGGCGGCTCGAACCTCGGCGGACTCATCTCTCCGTTCGTCGGAAGGAAGCTCCGCGGGGAAAAGGACTGCCGCTTCATCGCCGTGGAGCCTGCGAGCTGTCCGAGCCTCACGCGCGGAAAGTTCGTCTACGATTTCTGCGACACGGGCCACGTCTGCCCGCTCGCCAAGATGTACACTCTCGGCTCTGAGTTCATCCCTTCTGCGAGCCACGCAGGCGGTCTCCGCTACCACGGCATGAGCTCAATCCTCTCCCAGCTCTACGCCGACGGACTCTTGGAGGCGCGCACGGTGGAGCAGACCGCCGTCTTCAAGGCGGCGCAGGATTTCGCGAGAATCGAGGGAATCCTTCCGGCTCCGGAATCAAGCCACGCCATCAAGGTCGCCATCGACGAGGCCCTCAAGTGCAAGGAGACAGGAGAGGCAAAGAACATCGTCTTCGGCCTCACGGGTACCGGCTACTTCGACATGTACGCCTACAAGGCGTTCAACGACGGAACGATGACCGACTACATCCCGACCGACGAGGACTTGAAGCGCGGTTTCGACGCATTGCCGAAAGTCTGAGCGTGAAG
>CAMHLH010000124.1 GCA_946185925.1 uncultured Treponema sp. | reverse complement strand
CGACAAGATAGAGCCTGGACGGCCTCAATCCACAAACGAGTACAGGGCCAATTTGTTCAAAAAAACTTTGGACGGCTTGACACTGGCTGTAGTCGAGGAAAATATTGAATACCTTGCGAAAAAAGGTAAAAAATCGGCTCCAAGCGCGATAGAGTGGGCTGAAGAGTTGAGAAAATCCGTGGAAGGTGAAGGAATCGAAAGATGAAAAAAAGTGAATTCAACAGGGAAATCAACAGCGGAAAGACGCAGCGGAGTGGACTTCTGTTCCTTTTCGTCATGATTCTCATTTTCGCTGTCGCTGGAGTTTGGATAGCCCTTTCCTTGCGGACGGACCCTGTTTCCGAAAACCTCAAGAGCGACCGCGTCGTAAAGACTCTTTTTGTCATGGAAGACAAGGGCAAGGTTCTTTTCACGGACGTGTTCATCTATTATCCGGTCACGAAAAGGGGCGCGCTCATAAACATTCTTGGAAACACGGGCGCCATCTACCGCAGTCTGAACAGGGTCGACCGGATTGACGCAATCTACTCGGAGAAGGGCATCGAGGTCTACAAGTCGGAAGTCGAAAACCTCATTGGGCAGCAGATTCCGTTCTATGTCGTTCTTCGGCTCGAGGATTTCGGCGAGTTGACGGATCTGCTCGGCGGCATGAGGGTTTTCATTCCCGTCCCCATTGATTCGAAGACCGATTTGGAAGAGCGCAGTTCCGAGGAGGCGGCTCCCGTGGCGGCTTCTTCCAATGCGAAACGTTGGCTTCTTCCGAGCGGCGTGGTCACTCTCGACGGCGAGAAAATCCACGACTATCTGACTTACGAGAAGGAGGGCGAGAACGAGGACGACCTCATTGAAAGGCGGCAGAACGTTATGGTCTCTTTCTTCACGGCTCTCGGGCGCAGCCAGAGGCTTTTGAAAAACAAGAACACGTTCGAGACTGTCTGCGGAAAATTCGAGGCGAATTTGAAGGCCGACGACTTGTACAGGCTGATGAACGAGATTTCCCAGGTCGATTCCGAGCGTTTGATTCCTCAGACGATTACCGGGACGAAAAGGACCGTCGACGGCAAGCAGCTCCTTTTTCCGTTCTATGACGGAGACTTGATAAAGGATGTCGTCAACCAGGCTTCGAACGCGCTTGTCTCCTCTGACGGAGTTGATGTCAACCGCGTCTATGTCCTTGAGATAAAGAATGGAACTTTGGTCCAGGGACTCGCCCACAATACGTCGGTGCTGATGCAGAGCGCGGGCTACGAGGTCTTGAGCACGACGAACGCCGACAGCCAGGACTACGAGAAGACTGTGATTATAAACCACATTGGAAACGACGATGTCGCGAAGAATCTTGGAGATTTCATACGCTGCACCAATATTGTCGAGGAGGAGGTGAATCCGGATTCCGACGCGAACGTGGATTTCACCCTCATACTTGGAAAAGACTTCGATGGACGATATGTGAAGTGATTCCATCGGTTCGAATATGATATTTTTTTGGAGGATAAAATGGCTGAAAAAACAGGCAAGGAAAACGCTTTGGAAATAGCCCAGATTCTTGAGGACGGAAAGGCGGAGAACGTCAGGGTTCTCGATGTGTCGCAGTTGAACAGCTGGACTGATTATTTCGTCATAGCGACCATCCACAGTTCCGCGCATTGGCAGGGACTTGCAAAACAGGTCAAGGACTACACCAAGGCTAACGACATGATGATTCACGTCGCAAACCAGAAGACGTCCGACGGAGACGACTGGAATTTGATAGACATCGGGAATGTCGTCGTTCACTTGATGTCAGAGACCGCCAGGGAATTCTACGACCTGGAGAAGCTCTGGCACGCGGGGACTGTCCTCAAGTAATGCAGACTCTGTAGAACGAACTGGCTGAAAAAAGCAAAGCCGAAGATCCAAACTGAATCTTCGGCTTTTTTCGTTTATTTTTTTTCGTTTATTTTTGTAGTTGAATTCTTCTCGAATTAGAAAATGTCGTTCTCGTTGGAGAAATCGTCAAAGACTTCCTCTCCAGAATCGAACTGTGGGACATTTTCGGCACCACCGTTTGAGACAGCTGCCAAAGCTTCCGCTTCGATTGAGTCGATATCGCTCATTCCATCGAAAATCTCGTTGTAGATTTCGTCGTCGAGCGAGGCGATCGAGTCGTCGGTGTTTTTTTCGAAGTCGTTGTTGGCCTCGAAGTCAGCGTCGGATTCCATGAAGCTCTCATCGTATTCATCATCGTACGAGAACGCCAATAAATCTTCATTCTTAAACATAGTGTGCCTTCCTTGAATTTCTTCGGCATTTCTGCCGTAACTCGAAATTTAATTTAGACAGGGGCTTATGTCAATCTGATTTGGGCTTGCAAATGTCGGAATTTTCAATTTTTTGTGATGAATAGGCTCTTTTTTTTATAATTGACCTTCGCTTTTAATTCAGTGTAAAATTACTGCTATGTCGGTTAAAGTTCTGGCTCCTGCTAAAATCAACATAGGTCTTCAAGTCTTTCCGAAATCTGCCGAATACGAAGGTTTCCACAGGATTGAGAGTCTGTTTCAGACTGTAGGCCTCTTTGACGAGCTTGAAGTCGGGTTTTCGGACGTTCGGAACGGTGGGTGCGAGGTCTTGTGCCCTTCGATGAGCCTTCCGAAAGAGAACACGCTCACGAAGACGTTCGATTCGTTCAGAAAATTTTCTTCAATCGACGACGACCGCTCTGTCGTGGTTTCCATCAAAAAACGGATTCCTGCGGGCGGTGGCCTTGGTGGAGGCTCGTCCGATTCTGCGTTTTTTTTGAAATCGCTCGCGGAGCTTTACGGAGTCGAGTTGACAAGGGATTTGGCTTTTTCCGTGGCCGGGGACGTCGGCAGCGATGTCTTCTTCTTTTTGGCCTTGAAGGAAGGTTTCGGCTCCGCGCTTGTCGGCGGCAGGGGCGAGAAGGTTCGTGAGGTCGGCTGCAGGAAACTCAAATTCTTGCTTGTGTTTCCGAATGTCTTCAGTTCGACAAAGGAAGCGTACTTTCTTTTGGACAAGTCCTACGAGGCTTTTGAGAATGGCGGCGGGGATGTCCGTTCAGCCTTCGTTCCGTTTTCGGATTTCGAGGGGCTGTACGGTGGAAACGTTTCCCTTTGGAGCGATGGAAAGCGCGGCTTCAAAAACAGTTTCACTCCGGTGATGGTCGAAAAGTACCCGGCAATCGGGGAGGCGATTTTGGATTTGAAGGGGGCAGGGGCGGTTTTCGCTGACATGTCGGGTTCCGGTTCGACTGTGTTTGGTGTTTTTGAGGACGCTTCGTCCGCCGAAAAAGCCCAATCGGCTCTCTGCTCTAAATGGAACTGCGTTTTGGCTTAGTGAATTTGTTGATTTTCGTGCGGATCTTTTTTCGGTTCGCTTTTACGGACGCTTGGTGTTTCATCCGGTTCGATTCCGGTTGTCCGTCTATGGAAAGCTCTGGCGTGATGAACGATGGGGTTTGAATAAAACATTTCGCACTTACGGTGCAGGTCTTTCCAAAAAAATTATTTTTTTAGGAGTCCTTAAATGGCACAGTTGACACTTGCGGCAAAAGTCCGCAAAGAGACAGGAAAAAAGGCTGTAAAAGCCACACGCGCTGCTGGAAAAATCCCAGCTGTTGTTTACAACGAGAAAGGCGAGTCTACAGCGATTGAAGTGGACATCGTTGAATTCAACAAGGTTTGGCGCAGCATCACAAAGACAACCCTCATCACTCTTGATGTCGAGGGAAAGGCTTGCGACGCTTTCATTTCCGATGTCGATTATGACATCATGACAGACACTGTAGTGCACGCAGATTTCTTCGCTGTTTCAAACACAAAGAAACTCGTCCGCTCTTACAAGATTCAGTACACTGGAACAGCTGCCGGCGTCCTCAAGGGTGGATTCATGGTCAAGCACGTTCCTGAAGTTCAGATCAGGGCCTTGCCGAAGGATCTCCCAGTCAGAATCGTCGCTGATGTTTCAAAAGTGAACATCGGAGACCTCTTGACTGTAAAGGACCTCGGATTGGCTGACTCTATCGAGCTTCTCACTCCAGGCGACACTGTTCTCGTCACAATCGCTCCACCAAGGGCAAAATAATTGTCGCTTGAATAGTTTTTGAGCTGCGTTTTATGCGCCGCTTGCGGCCCGTCTTTTTAGGCGGGCTTTTTTGTTTTAAAATCAAGCCATGGTAGATTTTTTGAAGAAAGTCGCGGAGGGTTTTTCCGAATGCGGCGTGGATGTGAAAAACTGCGGGCGGATTGGCGTCGCCGTTTCTGGTGGGGCGGATTCGGTTTCCCTTTTGCTGGCGTGCGTGGAGATGTTCGGTTCCGAGATGGTCGCCGCCTTGACGGTGAACCACAATATCCGGGAGGAGCGCGAGACTGCCGGAGATGCCGATTTTGTCGTCGCCTTGTGCGGAAAAATCGGAGTGGAATGCCGGCGTTTTGAGATACCGCGCGGAAAGGTTTTCGAGCTCGCTGATGTCCGTGGCGGCGGCGTTGAGGATGCGGCGCGGTTCTTGCGCTATCAGGCTTTTTCCGAATTCATCGATGAAAAAAAACTCGACTGCCTTTGCCTTGCCCACAACCAGAACGACCAGCTGGAGACCGCCCTGATGCGCTTTTTGCAGGGGAGCGGCTGCGACGGCGGCGGCGGAATCGCACACCGGCGCGGGAAATTCGTCAGGCCGCTTCTGGCTCTTCCTCGGAGCGAGATAGAGGAATACTTGCGCGCCAGAAATCAGCCGTGGAGAACAGATTCCACCAATTCCGACACTGCATACCTCAGAAACAGAATCAGAAATTCCTTGATGAAGGATTTGGACGGGCTTTTCCCCGGATGGAGGAAGGCAGTCCTGAACGGTGTCGAAAAAAACGCGAGCGACAACGCGACCCTGCTCAAGGAGGCCTCTTCTTTCGATGGTTGCATTTCTGTAGGCGCGGACTTTGTTTCGGTTGGAAAAAAAATCTTCTATTCCCTTGACGACTCTGTGAAAAGGCGCGTCTTCCAGTCAATGCTCTCGAAAATCAAATTCTTCGGCCGTTTTCCGTTCAAGCTGATTCGGGAAATTTCTTCATGGAACGATGGAAAAAATCATTCTGTGCGTTTTTCTTCTATTATTGTAAGTTTGGATTCAGACAGATTAAAGATTGCTTTTTCCAACGATTCTGCTCCCCCCCTCGGTTCCGGTTTTTTCAGGCTTGCCGATGGCTTCATCTTCAGAAGCTGCCAGGCCGGGGATGAAATCCGAATGAAAGATGGAAAGATGAAGAGCGTCTCCAAGGTTTTTTCGGATTGGAAGGTGAAGGCTGCCGACCGGAACAGGATTGCTGTCGTCCAGGACTGCGCTTCCCTTGAGCTTGTGGCCCTTCTTGGTGGAAAACTGGGCTACGAGGATTGGATTGTTGACGGCTTTTTCTTTTCAACTGCCGATAATTAGAGTAAAGTTAGAAAACAGAATTAGGAAAAAAATATGAAAAGAATTCTTGGATTTTTCATGGCGGCCATTGTCGCCTCTTCTATCTCCGTGCCTTTTGTTTCCGCTCAGAATAGCAATTCTCAATCAACGTTCTCTACTTCCGCTTCTGCCGCGAACAGGCGCACAGCCATCAGGTATCTTCAGAACGCAAAGCAGTACGCTGCGGAGAAGGCTTGGAAGGAGGCCTATTCTGTCGCAAAAATCGGTCTTGAGTACGACGATTCGGTTGCCGACCTCCACTACATATCCGCTGTTTCGAGGTACCAGATGGGGGCTTCCAAAAACGAGGTGCTCGGCATCGTCGTCAAGGCGTTGAACGAGGACAAGGCCCAGTGGGTCGACTACAACAAGGACAACGCCCGCATCCTCTATGCCGACATCCTCTGCGCGACCCGGCACTTCAAGGAGGCCCTCGTCGTGCTGGACACCGAGCCTTTCGTCTATTCTTCCGACGCGGAGGTGATAAGGGTGAAGTCCTACTACAATCTGGGCTTTTCGTCTTCCGATGCCGACGAGGCTCTGCGAAAGGCCAGAATCCGTTTGGACACGGCCAGGAAGGTCTATCCTGAGGACGTGAGGTTCGCGGATTTGTTCTACAATTTCGAATACAAAATCAATTTCCTTGGCGTGGACTCCGATTCTGTTGACTTGAATTTGGATGTTCGCAGAATGGCGGATTCGTTCTCTTCGATAATAAAGTCTGGAAAATTCTACAAAAACGTGAACGACGATTTGCTTCTGCTTTCAATTGCGTTCTCTTCCGACAAGGAGGAGAAAATCAGGGCGATGAAGGCTTTCAATGCGGAAAAACACAGCTCGATACACTTTGCCGAGCATGCTTTGAAGGCTGGGATAATCGACGAGACCGCAGCCTTGGATTATTTCTACAAGTTCTCCGATTCAAGCTCCAAGAAGCCGATTGACATTTCCGTTCTGGAGTCGTTTGCAGCTTCCTTGAAGTCCGACAAGGCAAAATCCGAGTTCTCTGCCTACCTCAATTCTTTCAACGGGACTCTCTTTTCAGACACCGATGGCGATCTTGAGCCGAACCTGGAGATTGTCTACAGGCGCGGACGCCCGGAGAGCATTTCATACGACAAAAACCAGGACGACATTGACGATTGGACGGCTTCATGCGATTTTGGAGTCCCCTTGAGCGTGCACATTTCCGACAACGATTTGGACATAGTCTACGGAAACTATCCTTCTGTGCAGACGGCCACATACCACGTGGGGAACGCCGCCGGAGCGGTTGTGCCGGAGAACGCGGAGCTTTCGTTCAACCTTCTGGCCGACACTCTCAAATGGTCTCCGTTCGACATGAAGGGCGATTCTTCGATAATGGATTCCCTCGGACTCGAATTCTTCGTGCCTGTGGTTCCTGAGAAAGTCCGCAAGGTGACAGGCTCGGAGCTCCTCGTCGCCTCTTCGTACTACACGATGCCCACCGTGGAGCGGCCGAACGCCTTCGTGCAGGTCACTGTCCTGAGCGGAAGTCCGCAGAGTTCGAGGTACTGCATCGGCTCTCCAAAGGACATCGCCTCCGCCAAGATATACGCAATCGCCCAGTTCGACAGGGGTGTGCCGGTCCTGCGTCTCGTGGACAGCGACAACGACGGCCTTTTCGAGACCAAGGAGAGGTACGGCGTGACTTCCGATTTGAGCAAGCACTACATAACCGAAAGGGACGAGATGCAGATAATCGCGAATCTTTTTGGCGCGCCTACGTCAAACACCGGCTTCTATGTGAAGAT
>CAMHLH010000123.1 GCA_946185925.1 uncultured Treponema sp. | reverse complement strand
CGCCAACACGACTTTTGTCCAGGATCCTGACGTTCCGACAATAGAAAAGTGTTCGATAGTCCAGCACGCTAAGTCCACGGATTCCAACTACGAGAACATAGCGTTCTATGACAAGGACGGAATGACAGTCACTGGCGACGGAGAGTTCGTGGACTGCTCGAACAGGGAATATTTCATCAAGGCGATGGGTGGTGAGAAGTTCGTGTCGAATCCTTCTTTCAGCCCAGTCAACGGCAAACTTCTCATCTTCTATTCAGTTCCTGTCAGAAGCCTAAATTCCAGCGATATTATCGGTGTCGTCGCCGCAGTCTTTTATGGGGACACGCTTTCAAAACTTTGTCAGGAGATAATGGTGGGGGACGAAAGCCATCCGTTCATCCTCGACATGAGGACGGGGGCTACGGTCGCCGACAGCAACGTAAAGTATGTGCAGGACGGTCAGAACATTCGCGACGTGACCACGGGCGCGATGCACGAGGCGATTTTGGACGCGATGGCCGGCTCCGTTTCGTACCGTTCGTTCTTTGAGCCTAGGCGGAACAAGCACATGGTCGCCTCGTACCGGCCTGTCGGCGATAATTGCAGCTGGGCTGTGTTCTGCATGGCCCCCTACGACGAGTTTTTCGGCAGCATAAGCCGCATGGCTTTTTTGATGGCTGTCGTGGTGATTTTGATTCTCGTGATATCTTCCGCCCTTTGCGCTGTCGTCACTACGCTGAGCCTGAATCCGCTCAAGGAAGTCGTGTCTTCGATAACGGACATCGCAAGCGGAAACGCCGACCTCACAAAGCGAATCAAGGTCAAATCGGACGACGAAATCGGTCATGTCGTTGCGGGATTCAACAAATTCACCGAGAAGCTCCAGTCGATAATCTCAAGCGTGAAGGAATCCAACAGGAACCTCACTTCGGTGGACGAGGACATGTCGGCCAGCGTGGAGGACACTGCGAGCTCCATAACGCAGATAATCGCAAACATCGATTCGATGAGGTCGCAGATTGAAAGCCAGAACGGCTCCGTGAACCAGACGGCAGGGGCGGTCAACGAAATCGCGGCGAACATCGAGTCCCTCGAGCGCATGATAGAGTCCCAGTCGGGCGGCGTGTCTGAGGCTTCCGCGGCCGTGGAGGAGATGATTGGAAACATTTCTTCCGTCAACAACTCTATGGACAAGATGGCCAAGTCTTTCGGAGAGTTGCGCTCCGACGCCCAGATTGGAATCGACAAGCAGAGGTCTGTGAACGAGCGTGTCGAGCAGATTGAGAACCAGTCCCAGATGCTCCAGGAGGCGAACGGAGCCATATCCGCAATCGCTGAGCAGACGAACCTCCTCGCCATGAACGCGGCAATCGAGGCTGCCCACGCGGGCGAGGCCGGAAAGGGCTTCGCGGTCGTCGCCGATGAAATCAGGAAGCTTTCAGAGACTTCGACTGTCCAGTCAAAGACGATTGGAGACCAGCTTTTGAGCATAAAGAATTCGATTGTGGCCGTCGTTTCCGCTTCCGCGGAGGCCAGTTCGGCTTTCGAGTCGGTTTCCAAGAAACTTGAGGAGACCGATATGCTCGTCATGCAGATAAAGTCGGCCATGGAAGAGCAGAACGAAGGTTCTAGGCAGATAACCACGGCCCTCCACAACATGAACGACAGCACGGTCGCCGTAAAGAGGGCGTCTTCGGAAATGTCCGCCGGCAACCAGATGATTCTGAAGGAAATCCAGCACCTCCAGAACGTCGCCATGTCGATGTCCGACGGAATGTCGGAGATGTCGGTGGGCGCAAGGAAGATAAACGAGACGGGAGCCGCCTTGAACGGAATGTCCGACAAGATGAGCGAGTCCGTTGGCGAAATCGGAAAGCAGATAGACCAGTTCACAGTCTAAATCAGGAGCCGTCCCCGATTGCGGGGGCGGCTTTTCGTCTCCGCGCGGCTTTATTTGAAAGTCACGACCGTTCCCTCTTTCTTCTTGCTTTCGTAGACCCCGGAGTCCACCAGCTTGTACTTTTGCGGGAATGTCGATTGGTCGCCGTTCTTTACGATGGTGGCGCCAATGCTTACCGTTATTGAATTTTTCCCAAGCTCTGGGATGTAGGTCTCCGCAAGCGCGTTCTTGAATTTGTCCAGTGCCCTTTTCGCGTCTTCGATGTTGGATATTCCGAATGCGTAGACCGAGAATTCGTCTCCGCCCAGCCTGAAAACTATGTCGTCCCTCCTGAACGAGTCCTTGAGGCATCTCGCGACTCCGATTATCACCTTGTCGCCTACATCGTGGCCGAAATTGTCGTTGAAGTGCTTGAAGTTGTCCACGTCCAAAAGAAAGAAGAGCCCGCCGGTGCCGGATTTTAGAAGCTTCGAGACCCTCGACTCTCCGCTGCCCCTGTTCAGGAGACCCGTCATCAAGTCCGTCTCCGACATCGTCTTGAGCATCTCCCGTTCCCTTGCGGCGTGGACCATGTCGTCTATGTTGCTGAACGCCGCTATGAGCATTCCATCCTCCAGCAGCATGAATTTGAACTGGAAGAAGTGGACTTCATCCTTGTCCGTCACCCTGTAGCTTCTCGAATACTCGTTCTTCTTTTGAAGATTCTCCATGACCACCGGTAGGGCCATGTATGCTGAAAGAAATTCCCTGTCGTCCTTGTGGACTCTGTGCCTTATGTAGTTTTCAAGCGATTTTTCGTAGTTGAGAGGCTTGTGCTTCTTCATCGCAATCTTGTCCATGGCGCAGCCGTTCACCTTGAGGACTGTCGCCTGTTTCGTCTTCGGGTCCACTTTGAAGATGTTCTTGTAGTCCCTTCCGAGCGCCTCGAAAATGTAGAACTGCTCCTTCAATGCCTCTTCGCTTTTCTTTATCTCGTCTATGTCGATGAAAAGCCCGACGTAGCTTACCGGTGAGCCGTCGCTCCGTCTTGTGAGGCTGCCTGAGTCGTGGAACCACCTCCAGCCCCTGTCCTTCGTGAGCATCCTGTACTTGCTGTCGTAGATTGTCTTTCCCGTGTAGTCGTGGACGGCCGCCCAGTAATCCTTTAAGACCCTTTCCTTGTCGTCCTCGTGTATGAGGTCCGTCCATGACTCCAGCTTGTTGGGGAAGTCGTTTTCGTCTGTGTAGCCGAGCATCTTCCTGAAAATGTCCGACCAGTAGCAGCTTGTGATGTTGCCGTTCCTGTCGAATTCCATTCCCCAGGGGCCTGAGTTCAGGACTTCGTGGATTATGTTCATCGCCTCCGATTCCTTGTTCAGCTTTTCGTAGGCTTCCTTCACTCTCTCTGCCGCCTTTTTCTCCTGGTCGGCCCTTCTTTTCGTGTCCCTTTTGTAGGTGAAGAAAATCGTCAAGAATATCAGCGCCAGTGTGAATGTCATCAATGCCAGCTGCATTCTGTTCCGTATCAACATTGATTTCGTGACGTTCGTTATGTGGTCGGAGATTACGTTGTCGTAGACCAGAAGCGTGAGCATCCACTCGGTTCCGTAGATTGGCACATAATGGAGGAAGATGTCGTCTCCGCCGTGCTCCGCGTGGACGCTGCCGAAGTGCTGTTCCCTGAAATCCTTCGCCACGTCCCTGAACGTTCTGCCTCCCTTCACCTTGCTCTCCCCGATGAACGTGAGAAGGTTCTTCCTTGACGGAATCCGCCCGAATTCTAGGTTCGTCAGGTTCTCCCCTGTCTTGTGGTAGAGGCCGCAGTAGGTCTTTGAGCCGTCGGCGTGGAGGGCGGTGGAGCTTACGATGCGGCTCATGTCGATTTTCACGAAGCCGTATTTGATTTTCCTGCCCTTGAATTTGATTCCGTGGATTGGCACCGACAGTATCACCTGCTTCTTCGCGCCGTAGATGTTCGTCGTGTGGAGGGAAGGGTCTGTTCCATCCCCCTTAATGAAGAGATAGTCGTCGGAGACTGTCGATGTGCTGTTGCCCGTGTACAGCACGTTGTCCTCGTCCATGAGCGAGAACGTCTCGATTCCGTATAGGTTCCTGATTTTCCTGAGGTACGCCCTCAGGCTTTCCTTCGATTCAAGGTCGGCCTCCGTCATCTCTCCGAGCGCGTTCGCTATGTAGCTGTAGTTCTGCTTTATTTCGCCGAGTATGCTCTGGACCCTCTGGTGGGCGAACTCCTCTATGTAGAATTCGCTGACGTTGCTGGCCGCCTGGGCCGTGCCATTGTCGGCCGCCCTTTTTACCCAGAGGCTTGAGACGACGAAGACCGATGTGGTGATTATTCCGCAGGCTGCCAGTATCGCCGCGGAACGTATGCCGTTTTTCTTGCGGGGTGGTGTCGAATTCATCTGCTTTCTCCGTATATGCTTTGAAGAAGCTCCATCGCGTCGTCCTGGTATATCAAAGTCGTCTTCTCGCTGGTCAACTCTTGATATCCGTCTCCGGGCGCAAGTCCGTCTGCGATTTTCACTGCCACTTGTATGGTGTCGAATCCCATGGAATAGCAGTCCTGAACAGCCAGTGCGTATATTATTCCGCTCTTGAGATAGTGCAGGGCATCCTTGTCGTGGTCCATGCCTACTATGAGTATGTCTCCGGCCCTGCCTTTCCTTTCCGCCTCGCCAGCCACAATTGCGGGGCAGGTCATGTCAAGGCAGATTACGCCGGCCAAATCTTCGTGCTCGTCCATGATTTTCTCGGAGAACGCCTGGGCGGCCTCTTTCGAGTCGTCGTCGTAGAATTCCGCCACGACCTTGATTCCGGGATGCCCTTCCAGAACCTCCCTTACGCCTTCTGCCCTTTCTTCGTGGCAGGGGACGCCTTCCGACCCGAGTAAGATGGCGATGTTGCCGCTTTCTCCGAGCTTGTCGCAGAGGGCCTCCGCCAGCATCTTTCCGTCCTCCTTGTTGTGGGTGTTCCCGACGTATGCGATTCTTTCGCAGCCGCTTTCCATGCACGCGTCCGACGACGAGAACGTCATGACCTTCTGTCCGCCCCTCATCGCCTCGTTTATCGCCGGGGTGACGATTGTCCTCTCCGCAACGTCGACGGCCAGCACGTCGTATTTTTTGCTTTTCGAGACCTCCTCTATTTTCTCGATTTGTGCCTGCGGTGAAACAGACTTGAATCCGATGTAGTCGTATTCTATCAGGACGCCCTTTTCCTCCTCGAACTGCCGCACTGCGTCCTCGATTCCCAGCGCAACGGCATCCCACCATGGATGGATTATTTTGTAGGAGAAGTAGAAGCTGTACTTTTTCTTCTTCGGCTTGTAGGTGTCCAGCTGGTGGTTGAAGTTCACGGCCCTGTTGGCGATTCCCGCCGTTTTCGGGCTATTGCTTGAAGTTCTGGGAGCCTTTCCCTTCTGGGCGCATCCTGAAAGAAAAAATACAGCCGCCGCTGCCGTCAAAGAAATCTGCAAAAATTTGGGGCGTAAGAACATATAAAGCTACCTAAAATAACTTTAAATCCAAATCTCTGAAAAAGCAAATTCAAAGGGCGCAGATGTCCAAGTCCAGGTTCACGCTGGTCTTGTACTGGGGAAACATGCCTACAATCTCATTTTTCAGCTTGTTGAAAAGCCCAATCCTGTCCTTCGCGTCGAAGTCGATCACCATGTCCATCCTCAGGGACATTTCTTCCTTGTCGAGATAGAGCCCGTGGAGTTCGAGGACTTCCGGGTACTGCTCCAGGTGCTCCTTGATTTTGCGCTTGATTTCTCCAGCACTGCTGTCACCCATGTTGGAAGGGTAGACTCCAATGGCACTCATTATGATTCCATGCTTTTCGAAAACTGCCTTGGAGATTTTCCACTGCAGTTTGTCAACTTCCGCTATCGTGGTCTCATCGCTCACTTCTATGTGGGCCGATGCCACAAAACTGTCTGGCCCGTAGTCGTTCATGGTCAGGTCGAAAACTCCTCTAACACCTTCCACACCCGCTATGGTCTGCTTGAGACTCCTTGCAGTGTCTGCATCTACTCTCTGTCCCAAAATCGCGCTTATCGCGTCCTTGAGCGTTTCGATGCCCGCCTTGAGGATGAGGATTGAAATCAAGGCTCCGAGGTAGGCCTCCGCGCTTATGCCGGTATTGATGAAGAGCAGGGCGGCCGCTATGGTCGCGACAGAAACCAGGGAGTCCGTGAGAGCGTCCTTCCCGCTCGCCACGAGGGATTCCGATTTGACTTTCTCGCCCGTTTTCTTGACGTACAGCCCCATCGCGACTTTCACCACGACTGCCGAAGCCAGTATCGCCATTGATGTCCAGCCGTATTCAGGCTCTGTGGGATTGACGATTTTCTTGACGGACTCCACCAGCGACGTGATTCCCGCGTAGAGGATGATGAGGCCGATGACCATCGCGCTCAGGTATTCGATTCTGCCGTGGCCGAAAGGGTGCTTCTTGTCCGCAGGCTTCGACGCAAGCTTTGTTCCTATTATCGTTATGACGGAGCTTGCCGCGTCGCTCAGGTTGTTCACCGAGTCGAGGGTTATGGCTATGGAGTTCGAAAGGAGACCGATGGCCGCCTTGAAGCCCGCCAGCACCATGTTCGCCACGATGCCGAGCGCGCTTGTGCGCACTATCACGGATTCCCTGCTTGCCTTTTCTCCGATTCCAGTTTTTTCCGTTGTTTCTGCCGTTTCAGCCATTTTTTCCTTCTCCTTTTTTTTGAAGTTAAGTTCTTTCTCTCTTCAATTCACTTTATTTTAACACAGCTTTTGCTTGTCGTGGATTCTTTCTTTCTGAACTCTCTTGGCGACATGCCCGTCCTTTTCTTGAAGGTGTCCCCGAAGTAGTTCGCGTCGGGGAATCCGCAGGAGATGGCGATTTTCGTCACGGAAAGGTCCCCGTTCTTGAGCATCTCCACGGCGTGCTGCATCCGTATGTTCGTCGTGTATTCCTTGAAGCCGAAGCCGGTCACTTCCTTGAACTTCCTCGAAAAATACGTCTCGCTCATCCGCGCGATGGAACTGGCCTGCTCAAGCGTTATGTCCTCGGAGTAGTGCTCGAAGATGTATTTCGCCGCTTCCTGTATGTTCGCCTCGGTTTCGTCCATCGGCTCCTCCCTCTCGGCTCTTTTTCCGGCGTTTCGAGCAAGCTCCACGAACAGTTCCGCGAGCAGCGTCCTTTCCGCCGCCTCCGTGAATCTGTCGCTGCTTTTGTCTTCTTTCAATAGTCTATTCAGTATCTCTTCTATTCTTCTTCTTGACTCTCCCTCGAACTCCATCTTCCCCATCGGCAATGATTCTTCCATTATGTCGGCTCCCACTGTCGATTCCGTTCCATCGATGAATCTTGGCGTGAAGCTCACCGTCGTCCTCTCCACCGGG
>CAMHLH010000122.1 GCA_946185925.1 uncultured Treponema sp. | reverse complement strand
ATTTTGACAAATTTCTACTCGGTCATAAAGAACGATTCGTTCCCGTTGGCGGGCGGAACTGCGGGTTTCACAGGCAACGAGCCGAAAACATTCGTCAGCTACAATGGAAAATCCACCCAGGACGGAGCCGTTTTTCTGCTCGTGAAAACCAGGTGCAAATTCGATGTGAGGCAGGAGGACATTTTCAATCCGACTGGAAAATCCGTTTTTGTCTCCGAGTCCGATGTTGTGAACAGAACCATAGCGAAATTCGACGGCAAGCCCGCAAAGATGGTCTACGCACAGAAACTTGGGGTTTCCGAATCGCAGGCCGAATCCATGACGTTTGAGAATCCGTTCGGGCGGTATTTGAACGATGCTCTGCACGTTGCTGCATTGGCTGGCTTCTCGCCCGACAAGAAGATTTCCCTGTTCGCCAGAGTCGTGCCCAACTCGACCCTTGAGATAATGCACATCGGCGACCCGCTCAAAAAGTGCGAGGAAACCTGCGATGGAATCAGGTCTGTCCTGAAGCCGAAATTCACGCTTTTGATGACCTGCATAACGCGCACCCTTGCATTCGAGAGGATGAAAATTTCTGACAAGATTATCCAGAAGTACAATGCGACCTTCCCGACATTCGCGGGCTTCTCCGCATACGGAGAGCAGCTTGGAAGGATTCACTGCAACCAGACCCTCGTTTCTGTCGTGATAGGAGAATAGGAAATGGCCGAATTGGAAAGAGCTGAACTAGTGAAGGGTGGATTGAACGCCGTCCAGTCCATGATTGAATACTTGGCAAAAGATGCCATTGGTGGCGAATTCTTGAGCGAATACACTTCCTCCAAGGAACTTCAGAGCAACGCCACTGAAAAGCAGAAGGTCGCCTTGAACAAGCTCATCGAGTCGTCTTCCCAGATGGACGAGGAGACGAAGAAGATTTCGGAGAGCGCGGGCCAGAACATAAAGAGGCTGCAGGCCGTCTATTCTGAAATCGAGACCTTGCGTAATTCCGTCCAGAAAATCGAAGAGGAGCACAAGCGGTATGTCGAGAAGTTCAAGGTCCTGCATCAGGAAGCCAGCAACATAATGTCGCTTGTGGACGGAATACAGAACATTTCCGAGCAGACGAACCTGCTTTCGTTCAACGCTTCGATTGAGGCTGCCCACGCTGGGGCTGTGGGAGCTGGCTTCAGAATCATCGCGAACGAGGTCAAGAAGCTCGCTGGAAACACCAAGGGGACGACCGAGAAAATCAAGCAGGAGGTCGAAAAACTCACGAAATCGCTCGTGGAGCTTGAGGACGGAACGAAGGCGAACGCGGCTTCCCTCGACGGGCTTACGAAAGAGGCCGACAGCACGCTGGAGCGGTTCGACAAGGTTAGGAGAATCAATTCCGAGAACAACGCGAACGTGGAGAACATAAGTTCCAGCATCTCTTCGAACGTGAAGTCGATTCACAGTATGCTGAAGAACGTGCAGGAGGCCGACGACGTTGGAAACAGGACTGTCGCCCTTTTCGCCGACTGCGCTTCCAGGAACCAGATGCTCTTCAACGATTTGTATTCTTTTGCCTACGAGCTCAAGGCGGTGCTTGAAGATTTGAAATGACGGACGTTGAGAACATCGAGAAAATCATCCATGACGTGTTCGGAGTGGACAAGAGGATAAAGAACAAGAACAACACGAACAGCTGCATTTCTCCGCTGAACAAGGCTGTGAAGAATTATTTCGCGTTCAATTTTCTCAACAGGCTCTTTCGGCTCCAGAAGAAGTTTCTTGGTCGGGACGCAGAGGTGAACGACATCTGTGAGAAAATCAAGAACATAGGGGAGGCCAAGGAGCACCAGTGGGCCGGTCCCTATTCCGAACTCGTCGCGCTTGATTTTTACTGCGAATTCTCTGAATTTTTCGACGTTTCATACATAAACCTGCTTCCGATTTCCAGGCACGCTTCGTCCATTCCCGCCCGCAATGGGCAGAAGGGGGTGATAGACATCGATTTGTGCCTGCATTTGAAGCACGACCTGGTTTTCACCGATGTGAAGTCCTTCAACTGCATCCATCTCCAGATTTTCGATTCAATTTTCGAGGACGTGGAGGAGTTCGCCACAAAAATCGGAAAGAGCGTTCTGGTGGGGGTGGACAACCTTTCGGAAATCGACTACAGGGAAGTGAAGAATCATTTGGGCATGGAGAAGAACAAAATCAGGAGGGATTTGAAGAGGGCTGTCTCGGAGGGCTTGAAGAATCTGACGTATGAGTCCAAGGGGCTGAAATTCAACTTCAAAATCAACTATTCATCCCCAAAATCTTCGTTTCTCTCAACTGTGAAGGAGTATTCTCCGTTCGCTATGGCGGAGTCCTACAAGTACAAATTCCTTGACTATGGCAACAAGCTCGTCGACAACGAGTATTCCCTCATCACGATTGTGAGGAATCCCTGGTTCAACGAGGAGACTGTGGATTTCGGGGACTTCAACAACTTCTTCTACAGGAGCCTGAGCCGGAGGACTTTCATGGAGCTTTTGAAAATCGACGGCGACGCTTCTGATTTTTCAAAATCCTATTCCGCTTCGTGTGGCGTTTCTGTTTCCGAGGTGTCTAAGAGCCTTGCCGGCATCGTGTTCATCGACGACAACTCCCCGTCTTCCCGGAGCCAGAAAAATCTCTATTCGGCCTACATCTACTTGAATCCGAATTATTCTGCGAAGAATCCATTGACAATCAGAAAACTCGAAAAATATTTCCGCAACGGCTTCGAGAGGCAGATAAAGGATTTCGACGACTTTAAATTCGACAATTATTGATTTCAGAATGGCTTAAAATGAAAATTCCAGCCTGAATTCTTCCGAAAATATAATGGATGGGAGAATTTTAATGAAAAAGATAATTTCTGTTGCGCTTTCATTTGCTTTGTGTTCTTCGGTTTTTTCCACCGACATTTCAAAATATCTGAGGACCGCGCCGAACGTCGACCGGAGCATGCTCTCCGCCGACTACTGGATTTCAAGGTCAATCGAGCCTGAGAAGGTGATTATATCCGCCGACGAGATTATGAGGCTGAACAAGGAGGCCCAGGACGCGTCCGCGGCCGACGAGGGAAAGTTCGCCTACTATGCTTCGTCGAAGAAGAACAAGAGCATTTCGAAGGCCAAGCTTTTGGAGTTGATGGATTTCAACTTTGGCGCGGACTACTACATAGAAGGCGCGAAGGTCACCCAGTTCTACAAGGACGACCTGCTCGCCTACAGAAACCTCGACGCCATAAAAGACACGAACGATGTCGGCTACGCTTTCATCTTGAGGAGGGGCGGTCTTAGGCTGCTTCCGACCGCCGACATCCTGACTTTCGACGAGGTTCGCTCTTTCTACGATGAGATGCAGAACAGTTCCGTCTTGATGAACGAGCCTGTGATTGTCCTCCATCAGACTGTCGATTCTGCGTGGTACTTCGTTTTGACGAGCTACTGCAGCGGTTGGGTTCCTTCGTCGAACATCGCTTTCTGCCACGGCTACGACGAATGGAACGGCTACAGGAACCCTGCCGACTTCCTCGTGGTCTCCGAGAACAAATTCCGCCTGGACTACGATTGGGTCAACGACAGAATCTCGGAGGTCGAGGTTTCGATGGGGACGAAGCTCCAGCTTGTGCCTGTCTCCGACTACAAGACTTCGTACGAGGGGCGCGAGGCCTACGACAACTACATCGTGAGAATCCCGGACAGGAGCCAGAGCGGCTATCTCATCTTCCACAACGCGTACATCCCGCTCGGAAAGTCGGTCTCTATCGGCTATGTCCCCTACACGAGGGAAAATCTTTTGCGGATGGCCTTCAGCACGCTCGGCGAGAGATACGGCTGGGCCGGCCTTTACGACGCGCGCGACGCTTCCCAGTTTGTCATGGAGCTTTACCGCGCGTTCGGGTTCGACATTCCGCGTTCGACTCCGGGCTTGATTCCGATGGACGCTCCGACCGTGGACGTTTCGGATATGTCTGTCGCGCACAAGCAGTCGCTCTTGAAGTACATTCCGTCCGGTTCAATCCTGCTTTTGCCGGGGTTCGCCATGGTCTATCTTGGCGAGGTCGATGGAAAATACTATGTGATTTCGTCTTCCGGCGAGAACATCTACGAGTCTTCGAACAAAATCACGCAGACGCAGGGTGTTTCCGTCTACGATTTGGGCACGAAAAGGAAGGACGGAAAAAGCTGCATCGAGGCTATATCGAAAATAAAAGTCATGTATTGATTTTCGTCTTTTAATTTATGCGAATCGAAGATAAGATTTAGGCACCAAATCAAATTTTTAGGGGTACAAAATGGCAAAGAAATCTGACAACGCATGCAAAGGTACCGCACGCGCTCCTCACCGCTCTCTTTTTTACGCTTCGGGCTACACTGACGAAGAACTCGACCAGCCTTTGGTCGGAGTCATCTGCGCGAAAAACGAATTGATTCCGGGACACATAGAATTGGATAGAATCGCCGAGGCCGTGAAAGCCGGCGTCAGGATGGCGGGTGGAACTCCTGTGGAATTCCCCGCAATCGGTGTTTGCGACGGAATCGCGATGGGCCACGAGGGAATGAAGTATTCTCTCGTCACACGCGAGCTTATCGCTGATTCTGTCGAGTGCGTCGCGAAGGCCCACCAGTTCGACGCTTTGGTCATGATTCCGAACTGCGACAAAATCGTTCCTGGAATGTTGATGGCAGCCGCCCGCCTCGACTTGCCTACTGTCTTTGTCTCTGGCGGACCTATGATGCCTGGCCACTTGCCTGGAAACGATCCGTCGAATCCTTACTCAGGAAAGAATCTTTCATTGACCGACATGTTCGAGGCTGTCGGCGGTTTGGCCGTAGGGAAAATCAATGAGTGCCAGCTCAAGGAGATGGAGCTCCACGCCTGCCCGGGTTGCGGAGCCTGCTCTGGAATGTTCACCGCGAACTCGATGAACTGTCTCACAGAAGTTTTGGGGCTCGGCCTTCCTGGAAACGGAACAATACCTGCCGTGACTGGACGCAGAATCCAGCTCGCGAAGCACGCCGGAATGCAGGTCATGGAGATGTACAAGAGGGGAATCACCGCCCGCCAGATGATGACAGCCGAGAACTTCAGGAACGCGCTCACGGCCGACATGGCACTCGGCTGCTCTTCCAACACGATGCTCCACGTTCCTGCCATCGCCCACGAGGCCGGAATCGACATCGACCTGCACGAGGTGAACAAGATTTCCGAGCGCACCCCGAACCTCTGCCACTTGGCTCCGGCCGGCCACACGTTCATGTGCGAACTTGACGATGCGGGCGGCGTTCAGGCCGTTTTGGCGGAACTGGCGAAGAAGAACCTCATCAACACTTCACTCATCACGGCTACTGGAAAGACAATCGCCGAGAACATAAAGGGCGTGAGGAACAGGAACCCTGAAATCCTCCGTCCAATCGAAAACCCGTATTCCGACAATGGCGGAATCGCGATTCTCTTCGGAAACTTGGCGCCGAACGGCACTGTCGTGAAGCGCTCCGCCTGCGCAAAGGAGCTCATGCTCCACACAGGCCCTGCCCGCGTGTTCAATGACGAGTCCGAGGCGATGGAGGCTGTGCAGCAGTCGAAGATAAAGCCGGGCGACGTCGTGGTCATCCGCTACGAGGGACCGAAGGGAGGCCCTGGAATGCGCGAGATGCTCGCCGTCACAGCCGCATTGGCAGGCCAGGGCTTGGACAAGCAGGTCGCGCTCATCACGGACGGACGCTTCTCCGGAGCCACGAGGGGAGCTTCTCTTGGCCACTGCTCTCCTGAGGCCGCTGTCGGTGGACCTATCGCTTTGGTGGAGGAGGGCGACAAAATCACTTTGGACATCAACAACTACAAAATCCACCTCGACGTCTCCGACGAGGAACTGGCCGCAAGAAAGGCCAAGTGGGTCGCTCCTGAGCCGAAGGTGAAGACTGGATATCTTGCCAGGTACGCGAAACTGGTGAGCAGCGCGGACAAGGGCGCGATTCTCCAGTAGTTTTTCGATTTTTTTTTGAAATCAAGGCGCGGGCTTTGCGTTGTCGCTTGCCCGCGCCTTTGTTATTTTTTTTGTATGGGAAATTCATTCGACATAAAACGCGAGTCGAGGCGGTTGCTCTTGATTCTTTTGGGTTCGGCCTTGCTTGCCTTGAACATCGATTCTTTCGTGAGAAGCGGAAATCTTCTGCCGGGCGGCTTTTCCGGGGTCGTCCTTCTCGTTCAGAACATCTTCCTGAAGTATCTGGACATGCGGATTCCGTATTCGATTCTTGTCTATTCTCTGAACGTCATTCCTGTGGTAATCGGCTTCAAGTTCATCGGAAAGAAATTCACTATCTACTCTGTGGTCATGATTGTGGTCTCTGGCTTCCTGACGGATTTGTTCTCGGACGCTGAATTCCTCAAGCTGACCGACGACCCTCTGCTCTGTTCTGTCTTCGGTGGCTTGGTGACGGCTGTGGCGGTGTCGTTCTGTCTCTTCGCCGATTCAAGTTCCGGCGGCACCGACTTCATCGCAATCTTCATCGCGGAGAAGACTGGAAAATCCGCATGGAACTACATTTTGGCCTTCAACTGCTGCGTTCTTGTGGTTTCGGGGATTCTCTTCGGCTGGGAGACGGCCTTGTATTCGATTATCTTCCAGTTCACTTCGACACAGGCCTTGAACTTCCTCTACAAGCGGTATGAAAAGACGACCCTGCTCATAATCACCGACAGACCCGACGACGTGTACGCCACCATAAAGAATCTGACCCAGCACGGAGCCACTGTTTTTGAGGGGAAGGGCGAGTATTCTGGGAAAAGCCACCAGATGGTCTACACTGTCGTATCTTCCGACGAATCCGGTAATCTTGAGGGGGAAATCAGGAAGACCGACCCCGACGCCTTCATAAATGTCATAAAGTCGAAGGAAATCGTCGGGAAGTTCTTCAAGAGGGCGAACGACTGAAACTGCCGTGTCGTTCACCCGGGAATTTTCTACACGGTGAACAAGTCGATTTGGTTTCCAATCTGGTCCACTGTTTCGTGTACGTTGTTGGATATTTCGTCCAGCGCATGGCCTGAATCGCTGATTTTGTCGGTGCTGGCCGAAATCTGGCTCATGCTCTGCCTGATTTCGTCCGTTGACGTTCGGAGTCCGTTCACTTCGTTCAATATCGCCTTGTTGCCCTCCGCCATCTCGTGGGATGCCGCCCTGACCTCTGCCGTGTTGTCGTTCATGAGCTTGAGGGCTTCTCCAATCTGCGCGGAACCTTCCTGCTGCTCTTCCATCGCCGATTTTATCTGAAGCACGAGGTTCTGCGTCGTGCTGAT
>CAMHLH010000121.1 GCA_946185925.1 uncultured Treponema sp. | reverse complement strand
GCTCGGCGGAGTTTTCGTCGGGGATTTGGATTTGCTCCGGAGCAAGATTCCAGCCCAGCCCCGAGGCGAGCAGATGGACGGCACGGCACGCCGATTCTGAAGTCATTCCCCAGTCGTCCTTGAGGATGTACACGGAATCCTTGGCTGCGGACTGCCTATCGTCGTCGGTCTTGCCGTTCGCGTCGAGCAGACGCTCTGGGATTCCCGCCCTGTTCGCGATGAAGCACAGCCGAAGTTCGCTTTGGAAGTGCGCGAGAATGTCGGTGAGGAAATTGTAGAACTTTCGGCTTGTGTAGACTGCCGTGCCCTTTTCATGGTCAAGGACAAAACGGCGGAGTTCTTCTTCTGCTGTTGTTTCTGTGGGATTCATTTTGTTTGCTCCTTCAAACGCATCAGGTAGGCTTTCCGCCGTACATTGCGATGATTGCCCTCACGCCTTCCTGCACTTCGTCTGATTCTTTCGCCAGATATTCCGTAACGATGGAAACATAATATCCGTAGGAGCCGTATTGTCGCGCTACATTCCAGTCCGCAATCTGGTCAATCGCATTCATGCATTCGTGTGCGGCATCCGTCGTCGGAAACTCATATTTGACTTCCATAAGCAGTAATCCTCCTTTTCAAAAACGAATTGCGGCAGGTACGTTCGGTATTTTCGCCGCCGTCCCCGCCGCAGTCTTTGGTTAGTTGTAGTCGCTTGCATCCAACGGAGTTATGCTTGACGGGTCAACGGCCTCCGCCTGTACGCCAGGTATTGCAGACACTGCGTTGACGACATTGTTGACGGCTTGTGTGTTTGCGACCTTTACATTCGTCATTGAGCCGGATGATGACAGCGATTTTGATGCGGTCATTGTTGCGAGCCTTATGACATTCTTTATGACCGACAGCCCGTTCACTTTAATATAACAGCCTTCCGCCGCGAAATTTCTCAGAACGGCTTCGCCTTCTGCTTCGATTCCCTCAAGCGCAATGGCAATGTGCGTGCCTTTTTTGAAATGAGTGTTGTTCGTGAGCTTTGCAAGGTTTTCTTCCCAGCCGTCGTCGTTCGGCTCTCCGTCCGACAGCAGTATGACAAGCGGCTCTTTGTATCTCCTCATTTCCTTGAAGAAGTCCGTGTCTTTGTGCAGTTTCTGCTCAACCTCCTTGCAGGCTTTGCCAAAGCATGTCATGCCGTTTGCCGACAGGTCGTTCCATATGAAGTCCGCCAGAGGCTTTGGCGGCGCGACCCGCCAAAGCACATTGGAATCGAATGTAATCACGGCGAAACGAAGTTCCGCAAGGTGCGAGTTCGTCTGCTCGTAGTCCATGAGTTCCGATTTTATTTGGGGCATCGCTGCATTGACTGCGTTTATTTTGTCCCCGACCATGCTTCCTGATGTGTCAACCATGAAAACCACGTTCAGCACGTCCGCGATTTGAGTTTCTTTTTCTGCCATTTATATGCTCCTTGTGTTTATTGAGATCGTCTTGAGCGTGTCGCCGAGATTGATTTCAATGTCGCAGTATGACGGTATGTCCATTCCCTGACTTGGCTTCAAGGCGAATTTGTTTGTTGACGTGCCGTTGCCGTCGATTTTGACATTCCATGTGCTTCCGCTCAGATTGACGATTCCCATGCAGTTGCTCGTCTTGTTCTTTGCAATGCGCAATACGGGCTTAATCTCTCTGTTGCCGCAAAAATCGTGCTCCACAAATATCTTTCCGGGATATATGGGGTACTCTTTGTTTGCGGCGGTCTTTATCGTCCAAAAGTTCCCCTTTGGCATTTTGCACTTAGGGCATTCGCAGTCCGAATAATAAGTGCCGCATTTGAGGCAGTAGACGAGTTCTGCGCGCACTTTCATCAGGATGTCAACCCACTCAAAGCACTCTATTCTTTTATCAGGGTTGTGAAGGGCTTCTTGAGAGAACGCCCTTTTGAATGCCTGCTGGATTTCGGGCGGACAAAGAGGCCAGCAGATGATTACGCCGTTATCCATTCCAGCGACAGGGCGGTTTGACATGTCGTTGTCGTCGTATACGAACACGGGATTTCTGGCGAAGATATCCTCGTCGGCAGAAGGAAATTTGTAGGAACGGTATTTTTTTCCCATCAACGGATTTCCGCGGCACATTATCGAAAACAGTATGACGGCGAGGCTGAAAAGGTCGCTCCGCCTGTTCGGTCTGGTTTTCCTCAATATGACCTCCGGAGCTATATATCCTGGAGTCCCGAATATCCCTGTGTCCAGCCTGCCATCGCAAACATTGTCCGTGTCGATAATCTTCACATCGCCCGTGTTCGGGTCGATTAAAAAATTTTTCTCGTTCAAGTCCTGATAAAACTGCCCTTGCAGTTGCAGATTGTGAAAAGCCTTGGCTATGGTTGCGCAGGCTTTCAACTGTATGTCCAAACTTGCGAACATCTCCTCAGGCTTGTCTTCATTGCCTTTTGGCCAGAGGAATTTCTGAAGTTCTTTGTAGTTGCCTGGCACTTTTGCCATGACATACGCAATCGCATTTCCCGGAAACGAATCGTCTTTCACAATGTCTTCCGGCCAGATAAAATCCTTTGGCAACTTTCCGCGATTTTTTTTGTGGTTTTCCGCATTCTCGCGGATTGCCACATTCGGGGCGGGTATAACTTTGAGCAGATAGTCGTCGCTGCAGTTGTATGTTGCCGTCCAAACGCTGCCCTGACCGCCCTCGTCAAGTTTTTTGTGAGCCTGCACTTCTCCAGACATCGTTTTGAAGTGCTGTCCTTCATGTATATTTACATTGCTCATGTCAAATCTCCTTTTTTTATAATGCCCGCAATTCCAATGTCGTCGTGATAATGGAAATCGCTGTCGCACATAGTTTTTATTTCTTCTTGCAATGCGTTGTTCAGTTCTTCTTCCAGTTTTTCTTTTGAAAATGTTTTGTTTTTGGCATACGCATTTCCTTCATCTTCTATAACTTCTAGGATGTGATTTCTTACGAACTGAAAATACAAGGCGGATTTGTCCTTTAGATACTCGCTGGGAATTTCGTCGTCTTTGCAAACATCGTCGCTCATAAGCGACATTGCCTTTGCGCCGTCCACGCCGTCCGTCAGACACAAAAACACTCTGGGCGTTTCGTCGTCGGATGTTCCCCAGTCATAGCAGACATTATGAGCTTTTGTCTGATAATAGGTGCATGTGGAGGTCGTCATGTGTTCCGTCGCCCTGTTCGCTTTCCACTCTTTCAGCGTGTCGCTGATTAGGCTGTCCGCCACCTGGAATTTTTTGTTGCGGTAATAGCAGGTCGTGCCGTCCCCGAGTTGCGCACAAAACCAAAAGCCGTTCAGCACGCACGCAAATTTGAATGTTGTTCCGTAGGCGAAATATTTGCTCAAGCCCTTGTTTTCGTCGCCGTTTGAATTCTTAGCCTCACGGAAGGCCTTCTTGTCTTCGTTCGACACAGAGTTCCATCGGGGTTCGTCTTTGTCGGGCAGCGCGGTCTTTTCAAAATGTTCGTCAACTTTCTGAATCCAGACATACATTATGCTGTCAACAAGCCTTTCAAGAATCTTGCCCGGCGATTTCTTGAAGTCTTCTGCATTTACCTGTTCTGCAAATACTTCCAAATTTTCTTTTATCGCTTCCGCGCAGAATTTTGAACCGAGTTGGCTTCTGAAATGGGTGCTTCCTCCATGTCCGTCGCAAACGATTGCGTAGACGCATTTTTCCGTTCGTCCTGCAAGCGAATAATCCTCACAGCCGCGTCCGAGCGAAATGTGGTCGTTTCCTCGCTGGTGAGTATGGAATGTGATGTACTTGTCCAAATTATTCATATTTTTCCTGTTTTACAGCATGAAAAGCCTCATAATTCAATTTGTATAGCTTTTTATACTCTATAATTTAAATAGTACAGCCTATTAGGCAATAAAACAAGGAAAATATAGCGTATGATGTTTTATGCGTAATGGAAAACATCATGGAAGAATTTTTCAGAGACAGGTTGCGTTATTTTAGGAACGAGCGTCGGATTTCGGCACGGGAAATGAGTCTTGCGCTAGGGCAGAACGAGTCGTTTATCAACAAAATCGAGACGGGGAAATGTACGACGACTATGACCTCGTTCTTCAATATTTGCGAGTATCTGACGATTTCGCCTGCGGAGTTCTTTGACGGGAGCGTTCTCTGTACTGAGGGACAGAAAGATGTAGCACAGTATTTCAAAATGCTTACGCCTCGGCAATCTGAATATATGATTGAGTTCCTGAAAGACTTGTCGAAATCAAATGCTGGAAATGGAGAGAAAATTAGTTCGGAAAGTAGGTTATGCGCTCTTTAAATACTTTTGTCAAAAAGACATAAATAAAAAAAAGGTGGTGTTCGGCATTTTACTATGCTTCCACTATTTTCACCGCATCGTCCATCGGAACGCACTTCGCGAATCTTCCGTTCCACAAAAATTCGTTGTAGTAGCGGTATGCCGTTTCCGCGCTCATGTATTCGCTGTCGAACGTGGAATTCGCGTATTCGGGGACAATCATTTCGAATCCCAAATCGAAGCCCGTGTGAATCGTTGCGTCGATGCAGAAATTCGTCTGCAATCCCACGGCGACAATCTTTTTCACGCCCTTTCCAAAAAGATATTCCGAAAGCCCCACGGATTTGTGGAGCGCGCTGTTCACGTTTTTCACGAACACTTTCTCGCTATTCTCCGGCTTGAATTCATCGAAAATCTCGAAATCCTCGTCGCCAATTGAAAATCCCGATTCATTCTTCCTTCCCCCGATTCGCTTGAACGCGAAAAAGTGGTAATCTTTGTGCATGAACCAGATTCCTTCTCCTTCGCGAAAGCGGCTCGTGACCCTTTCGCAGATTCTTTCCCAGCTTGAGGAAAATTCAAAGATAACTTCCGTAGAGATTTCGGCGCGCACCGGCTGGAGCGAGGCGACAATCCGCAGGGACATCTCCCTTTTGAAGCTGCATTCGGGGAAGTCGAACGGATATCCGGCGGGGGAGCTGCGCAGGGCGATTCGCGAGAGGCTGAACCTTTCTGCGCCCGAGCTTCGGAAATGCTGCGTGGTCGGCTTGGGCAAACTCGGCGCGGCTCTTCTGGAGAACGCAGATTTCTCAGGCTCTCCGTTCAAGATTGCGGCCGGCTTCGACTCAAGCACAAACAGAATCGAGCTTCTGGAGTCCACGATTCCGCTTTTTTCGACATCGGATTTGGAGGGCGAGATTGGGGAGATGAAAATCGACTACGCCATTCTCTGCGTCGCCGACCGGGATGCCCAGAAAATCGCCGAGAGGCTCTCCGCAGCCGGGATAAAAGGCATCGTCAACTACACGAACACGATTCTGAAACTGCCGGCCGGCCTTGAAGTGGAAAATGTCTCCATGGCGTTCGCCCTGTCGAATCTGGCATCGAAGGCAAAATAGAAAATAGACTGTTCTATTTCGATAAATCAATGCTATATAAAAAAGTGAGGTTGCAAATGGGAAAATCAAAACTTTTCATGGCGATGGCTCTCGTGCTTTCGCTTGTTTCCTTCCGGGCGTTCTCCAAGGATGCCGGGTATGAGATTTCTTCGTTCGATTTGAGCGGAAAACTCGCCGAGAACGATGTGCTTTCGGTGTCCGAGACCCTCGATGTGGACTTCAAGGAGCCTTCGGAGAAGTTCGAAAGGAGAATCCCGAAGGAAATCTTCTACAAAAACAAGGACGGAGTCGAGATGAAGTACGTCCTGGATGTGGAGAATTTCAAGTTCGAGGATTTTGAGGAAAAGCCGGAGATTGACGATTCTGCTGTCTTCAGCGCGGCTGTGAAAAGCGGGGAAGTGAAATTCTCTGGAAAGCGGAAGTTCAAAATCTCCTACGATGTTGTTTTCCCCGACGACAGGATAAAGGACTACGATTTCTTCTATTATTCTGTCCTCTCGCCGGAAATCGGAGCGGCCGTCAAGTCCTTCAAGTTCAAGGTGGCGTTCGAAAAGAAGATAGAGAACCTCTCGGAATTCTCGGTCGTCAGCGGCGACAGGAAGGAGAAGTCGAACAAGCTGAACGTGGACGTGGATTTCGACAAGAGCCATTTTTCGGGGAGCGCGAAGGATGTTCCAGAGAACACTGCCGTCACCGTCTTCATGAGCCTGCCGGAGGGGTATTTCGTGGGCGGAAAGGGGACTTTCCTTTTCTCTCTGCTCGCGGTCGTTTCGTTTGTGGCGGTCTGCGCGGTGGCGGCCCTCATGCTTCTGCTCTCCCTTTTCCAGAAGTCCGAGAAGTTCGACGCGGAGATGGAGAATGAGCCGCCCGCCGGTGTCTCAAGCGCGGAGGTGGGCTTCATCGTGGATTCGTCGGCCGACATAGACGATATCGTTTCCCTCGTTCCGTATTGGGCTTCCAATGGCATTGTCGGAATCGAAGAGTCGGAGCTTGACGGAAAGAAGAAGGTCGTTTTGAAGAGGCTTTCCGATTTGCCGGGCGACGCGCCTACATATGAAAGGAAATTTTTCGATTCGCTCTTCGCTTCTTCCGTGTCTTTGGATTTGTCGAATCTGCCGGAGCGCGTCGCGAAAGGTGTCCGCTCTTCAAGGAACAGCCTGTCGGAGGCGTTCAAGGGCGACCGGGAGCTTTTCACCGACAAAGGCTCGGTCTGGGTCTGCCTCGTCTCGTGCGTCTTCCTCTTCCTCTTTTTGAAGTTGAACACGAAAGTCGAATTTTTCGGCGGTTTCGGAGGATTTTCTGCGGTTCTGCTCTTCGTCTGCGGTCTTCTGGTCTCTTTTGGAAAGAAAAGGCTCATCTTCGGCGGAAATTCGTTCATCATGACGAGGCTCGTCACTCTTTTGGTCGCTTCCGTTTCGACCTTGGTGACTTTGGGCTTCACCCATTCTTCAGACATTGTTGTTCCGAAAATCCTCGCCATAGTTCCGTTCGCTTTGGTCACCGCACTTGACTTGGTGGTCTCTCGTCTCCGCCGTCCGACCAAGTACAATCTGGAGGTCTCCGGCCGTCTTTTGGGGTTGAAGAAATTCATCGCGTCGGCTTCGGCTGACAGCGAGGAGCTTCGGGCAAAGCAGGAAAGCGACGGCGGGTATTTCAAGCGGATTCTTCCGTACGCGGCCGTTTTCGGTCTTGCCGACAAGTGGGCTTCCGTGTTCGATTCAATCGATTCGTCAGCTGGAGAGCCTGCGACCTCTCCTTCCGAATACCTTCGGACGATTCAGGCGTGCGTCTACAATCCAATCTACGAAAGCTATTCAAAGGCCTATTCCAAAGGCTGACAGAGTGAAAAACGGTCATTGAGCGAAGTCGAAATGACCGTTTTTTCATGGACGGAACCCCGCTTCCGCTCGTTTTGGTTGTTTTATTGTGAAAAAAATCACAGTAAATGACAAATTTTTCTTCAAAATTCTCAATAATCCTTGACCATATCAGTTCAAAATCATAAAATTGAAGCATGATTTTGTGAAAAAATTCACAGTGAAAATAAATTGAT
>CAMHLH010000120.1 GCA_946185925.1 uncultured Treponema sp. | reverse complement strand
CTTACGAAAACACCGACCAAGAGCATCGGTATCAGCACCAAAAGAAACTGCTTCGGTGACATCGAAATCATTTTTTTGAATTTCATCTTGTACCCCAATTATTTTGAATCCATTAAATCTAAATCTTTATTTTTATTTGTTGAGTTCCTGTGCGACCAAACGGAGATTCTCCGCCGTGACAGAAATGCTTTCGGTTGCCTGGAAGAAGCTGTCAACGCCGGAAGCAATCTGCTTTATCGTCGTAAGAATCTGGTTCGAAGAGACAACCTGCTGCTTGACGATTGACTCGATGTCGTCCGCGCTTGCCGCAGTCATCTCCGAAGAATTCTTTATGCTGTTGAATTTCTCCTCAAGCTTCCTTGCGCTTCCGTAGCCTTCCTTGATTTTCTCGGTTCCGTTCTCGCTCGCGAGAATCAAACTGTCGGAACTCTGCTGAATCTCCGAAATGCGCTCCTTTATCTCCTTTGTGCCGTCGATGATTCCGTCCGAAAGGCGCCTGATTTCGGTCGCGACAATGTGGAAGTTCTTTCCAGCCTCGCCCGCGCTCGAAGCCTCAAGCTCCGCGTTGAACGCGATGATTTTCGCCTGGTCGGCCACGGAGTTGATAAGGGAGACAATCTCCCAGATGTTCTCGATTTTCTCTCCGAGCAGCTTGATTCCGTTTATCGTGCTCTGGTTCGCGTCGAAGATTTCGTGGAGCTGCTCCACGTTCTTCGAGAGGGCCGAAACACCGTCCAAAACGTCCGAAGAAGTTTTGTTCGCAATGGATGCGACGTCCGTTATCTTCGTCGATATGCTGCCAGAAAGCTCGTTGTTGTCCTCCATCGTGGACACAATCTCCTTTATCGAAGCGTTCTGGTCCTGGCTGGTGGCGGCATTCTCCTTCGCGGCCACGGCGAGAGTGTTGGTCTCGCTGGCGACTTTCTCGCCGATGAGGGACTCCTTGCGTCTGAGCGACCGGAGGAAGAGACTGATGAAGAAGCTGCCAACGACCGCGAAGACGACCACCGCTATGACGATTACGAAGGACATTTTCTTGAAGAAGGAGTTGAAGTCGGAGACAGGCCCCTCCACGACCGCGAACCAGGGGGATGTCCCGATTCTCTTGACCGCGTAGAACCTTCCGTTTTTTATGAACGAACGCTGAATTCCGTCCAGATATTCGTCCACAGTGTAGAAATTCTTGATTTTAGATTCGGAAAAATAGTTGGCTGAAAAGATTTTCGACTCGTCCTTGTTTGAAAGATAGGTTCCATCGAACGTGACGATGTTGACGACAGAATGTTCGGAAAGATTGATGTCGCTGATTAAGTTGACAAGCCCGTTCAGCGTTATGTCAAGGCCTGCCACTCCTAGAACAGTCCCGTTTTCGGAGACGGACTCCGAGAAGGTGACGCACACGGAGCCGGTCCTGTCGTCCATGTACGGGTCGCAGTAGGTGAACGCACCGTTGTTCTCCACCGCGTCCGTGAACCAGGGGCGCGTCCTCGGCTCCCAGGAACTGTCCGGAACCCAATGCGGATACATCAAGAAGAAACCGCCCCTCTCGAACCTTGAAATGTCCGTTGCGTAGTAGAAGGCCGAATCTTCCGACAAATCCTCGCAAAGACCGTCCAGGACTTTCTCGTTGTGGTTCGCCCGGACAATCGAAGACCAGTTGGCAAGCTTCTGCACGCTCGGCTCCAGAATGTCCAAAACCTCGGAACTCAATTCGTTCACGGCCGCCGTGGCCTTCTCGGAAAGCGACTGATGAATAATCTTGTTGGTGACGAACACAAAAGAAAAACAAGCCAAGACGGCTATGGCCGTCATCGGCAAAAAACTTACAATGAATTCTTTTGGATAAAAATGAAATAATTTTTTCATACGAATCCATTGTAAATTTTTATTTTAAGAAACTCAAACAAAAATTTTCAAGTTACTTAAGGAATCAGAACAAATCTTCCATTCCGTAGAGTTTTCCACGGGAGAGCTCGCCGGAAGAGACTTTCGCGCAGAGCTTTTCGAGCGCGACGACAGAGCCGCGGGCGAAACCTTCACGGCTTCTTGCGGTGTGGGTCAGTTCTATCGTGTCGGCTGGAGAGTCGAAGAAGACCTTGTGAATGCCCGGGACGAAGCCCACGCGGGTAGAAGAGACATGGAGCTCGTTCGCCTTCGGCCTCTCGTGGAAAGCGTCGATGACCATCTCCGTCTTGCTCTTGTTGCCGAGCATCACGCGGCGCGCGACCTCAAGCGCAGTGCCAGAAGGAGAATCCGCCTTCTGGTTGTGGTGCGCCTCCCAGACAGCCACGTCGTACTCCGAATACTCGGCCATGATTTTCGCGGCTTCCTCCACAATCTTGTAGAACATGTTCACGCCGATTGAGAAATTCGACGAGCGCATGGCGACGCCGTTCGTTTTTTCAAGGAGAGCCTCGATTTCTTTCTCACTCTTCGCCCAGCCGGTGGTTCCGACGACAACGGGAAGCCCGAGCGGGATGAGCGCGTTCAAGTTGCCAATGACCGCGGTCGGATGGGAGAATTCGATGACTCCCTCCGCTCCCGACTTTTTCACGGCCTCGGCGACAGCGTTTCCGTCACCGGCTGGGACAAGGACGGAAGCGTCCTTCGCCGCGACGTCCACAGTCGCCACGACTTCGTGTCCGGCAGCCTTGGCGGCGGCCTCAATCATGTGGCCCATCTTTCCATAACCAACAAGTGCTATTTTCATTTTTTTCTCCATGATTTTTTATTTTTCAAAAAAGCAACGGCTGTCCTTCCCAAAATCAACCGAAAAGAGCCGAATGCAAGACCTGCACGACCTTGTTCGTCTGCTCCGAATCCACGAGCATTGAGATGTTCACCTTGCTCGCGCCCTGGGAAATCATCTGCACGTTGATTCCCTCTTTGTTCAACGCGGAGAATGCGTCGGAAAGAATCGAAGAGCTGTGGGAAGCGTCGCAGATGAGGGTGACAATCGACTTTGACGTCTTCACTGTCACGTCGGCGACCCTCTCCAAATCCTCGATGAGACCGTCGAGCTTGGCCTTCGTGTTCACGGTGAGGGAAACAGAGACTTCCGAGGTCGCAATCACGTCGATAGAGATGTTCCATTTGAGGAACTGGTTGAAGATGTGCGCCAGGAACCCAGCCGCGCCGAACATTCCAGAAGACTGGATGTCGATGAGGGTCACGTCCTTGACGCTCGTTATGGCTGTCACCCTCGGAGTCGCGCCGGAATGCTTCTCCACGATGACCGAGCCCTCGCTCTTTATATTGTAGGAATTCTTCACGCGGACAGGGGTCCCTGTCTTGCGGCACGGAATCATCGAACGCGGATGGAGAACCTGGGAGCCGAACATGGCAAGCTCCTGCGCTTCCTCGTAAGTGACCTCAGGAACAGGGCGGGCCTCCTTCACTACGCGCGGGTCTGTCGTCAAAATTCCGTCCACGTCCTTCCATGTCTGGATTTCATCGGCCCTCATCGCGGCGCCAATCATTGTCGCGGACAAGTCAGAGCCTCCGCGTCCGAGAGTCGTGATGATTCCGTTCTTGTCCTTCGCGATGAAGCCCGTGACAATCGGAATCTCCTTCTGCTTGCCGTTTTTGTAGTCGTTCAAGGCTTTCGGGATGTTCTCCCAGACCTCGTCGAGCAGTTCCGCGCTCATGTAGTTCGAATCTGACACCATGCCGATGTCCCATGCGTCGTAGAATTTCGCGCTCGTACCCTGCTTCTGCAGATACGCCGCCATCATGCGGACTGACATCCTCTCTCCGAACGACACGAGATAGTCGCGCGTTCTCCTCGTCAACTCGTGGAGCATCGAGATTCCAGTGAGGAGGGTCTTGAGCTCCTCAAGAAGTTCCTTTATCGCAGGAACATCAACATCAAGCTCCTTTGCAGTGTCGAGATGGAGCTTCTCCACTTTCTCGATATCGACCTTTCCCTGAACGGCCAAGTCGGCGGCCTCAAGCAAATGGTCTGTGGTGTCGCCCATCGCGCTCAACACGACAGCCGGCCTCTTCTCTGCATAAGCCTGGATAATCGAAGCGACATGCTTGATTCTCTCGGCATTCGCGACGGAACTTCCGCCGAATTTCATAACTATCATTTTTTCGTCCTTCCAAGACGCCGTTTTTCCGGCATCGATTCATTCAATTCTACTGAAATTCACACTGTTTGAAAAACCGAGGAAAGCGTCGGCAAGTCGATTTTGGAGACCTTCACCCTCACCGACTCGTTCAGCTCGCACTCGTGCTTCAACTGAATCTCAAGCCCAATCTGCGGAATGAAGAACTGCGGAACGTCCCTCGACTTGTCCACGCAAACAGCGTCGAATTCCATGTCTGGATTCTGCAGGAGATACACGAGAGTCCAATGCATACGGCTGTTTCTCTCGGCCTTTTTTGAAGCCTGCGCCGCAGCCTCCCCCGCGCTCATCCTTATGAGCATCTCGTCCTTGTCTATCAGCTTCTCCTTCTTCAAGAACGAACGGAGCTGCTGGTGCGAAATCAGGTCGCCGTAGCGGCGAAGAGGAGAAGTCACCTGGGAGTACATCGAAAGTCCCAAGCCGCCATGAGGAGACGGTGTGACACCCACGCTCCTCCTTCTCATGCACCTTCTCGTCCTGAATTCCCCGGCAAGCCCATCAGGAATGTCGTCCGGGATTTCAGGAATCTCCTGGCTTATGAACGGGAACGGAATGCCGTTCCTGAACGCGAACAACGCGGCTCCCTCGCCCGCCAAAAGCATCGCCTCGCGCACAACATCGGCCGACTGGGGATGCGGCGTCGGCTCTATCTCGACCTTCTTCGTCTCGGGGTCAACCGTTATGTGCACTTCCGGGATGTCGATGTTGACGGCCCCCCTCCTGCACCTTCTCTCGAAGTTGCGTGCGGCAATGTCGTAGAGCGGCTTCAATTCAGGGGAGTCCTTCTCCAAATCCGCGCTCTCGTATGAGTGCCTCTTCACGTTCACAATCGTGCGGAGGACTTCGCAGGATTCCACGTTGCAGTCGCCGTCGAGCTTTATCTTGAAGCTCAACGCCTTGCTCTCTTCGGTAAGGCCGAGAGCGTAGTTCTCAAGGCAGTTCGGAGCGAGCATCATGCTGGTGCCCTCTGGAATGTAGAGGGTCGCCCCCCTGTCGCGCGCGATTTTGTCGATTTTCGAGTCAGGGGTGACGGCCGCGGCGGGGTCGGCGATGTGGACCCACAGATACTCGCCGTCGAACCCGATTGCGTCGTCCGGGTCGTTCGACCAGGCGTTGTCGATGGCGTACGCGACGCCGGGAATCTTCACGCGCTCTTCGTCAGGCGGAGGCGGAAGCGGCTCTGTTGCGCTCTTCGCGCTCAAGCCCCAGCGGAGCGGATACGGATTCCTTGTGATTTCCCAGATTTTCGTCTCCAAAAGAATCTTGTGGGCGTTCTCTGGAGTCTCAGCCACGCCGATTTCCTTCATCAACTTGGATTTGTCCGATTTCCCCAAAGCCACAGTCTCGATTTCCGTCATGAAGACCGAATCCTCAGGAAGAATCTCCCGCTTCTTCAACCTCTCGACGAACTCGGCCCGAATCTCCTCGGCGTGTTCCTTCTCGAAATCCTTCTTCTTCATCGACTCGATTTCGCTTTCGCTCCTTGGAACGAACATGATTTTTCCGTCCGAAACCGGCTCCACAAGCTTGAACTGGTACGAAGCCTTCAAGGCGGAGAAAAGCCCCCACGCCTCCACGCTCTTCAGCTCGCCCTTCATCAAATCCACCAGCTCAAAGAATTCGACAGGAGCAGAAGCCGTCGAATCGTCGCTCAAGAGAAGCTCGTGGGTCTCAAGAATCTGGGATTGGGTTTCGGAGTCGGCCGACAATGCAGAGTCGGCGAAATCCAGCATTTTATCGATGAAAGAATTTATCGAGCCTGAAGAAGGGTCTGTATTTTTCACGACCAGCGGAACGACATCCTTTTCCCTGACTTTCTGTTCCGCATAGACCGCCTTCTTCCCGGATGGAGTCGCACGGGAAGCGCACCAAGCGACCACGAACTTGTCACCATCCACGTCCTTCACCAAGGCCGGAAGATTTTTGTAAATAACTATCGAATATTTTGTAAGCATAATCTCTTATCGGTATTACTTGCGCACAAAAAAAGCACCGACCCGAAGCAAACCGGACCGATGCTTTTTCTTCAATCGAAATCAGTCGAAATCAATCAATTATTTTGCGCCTGCTGAAGAGTTCGTATCACTCCAAGTGTTCTTGATTTCCTCGCAGATGTTGACCTCTGTCTGGTAATCGAAGAACTTGGCCTTCTCCATGTTAGGAACGAAGTTGATTGAGTCTCCGAGAGCCACTTCGACATCTGGGGCTACGCGGGCGACGATTGTCTTGTCCTTGACCTGGACGAAGACGTGTGTGTCGGCACCGAGAGGCTCCTTGTTTGTGACCTTCAACTGCATGTTGTTCTCGGCCGCAGGAACTGCCTGGTACTCAAGATCCTCTGGGCGGACACCGAAGTAGACTTCTTTTCCGACATAAGCCTTGAGCTTCTTCTGCTGCTCTTCTGTCGGAACCAAAGTGAATGTTCCCTCGTTCGCGACGACTTTTCCATCTTTCTCTTCGATTTTGAGAGTGAAGAAGTTCATTGGAGGTGTTCCGATGAAGCCTGCGACGAATTTGTTGATTGGGTGGTTGTACAAGTACAACGGAGCGCCAATCTGCTGGATTCTCTTCTCAGACATGACGACGATTTTCGTACCCATTGTCATAGCCTCGATCTGGTCGTGTGTGACGTAAATCATCGTGGCCTGCAATCTGTGGTGCAAGTTTGAAATCTCGGCGCGCATTGTAACGCGGAGTTTAGCGTCGAGGTTGGAAAGCGGCTCGTCGAACAAGAAGACTTTTGGAGAGCGGACGATTGCGCGGCCTACAGCGACACGCTGTCTCTGTCCACCGGAAAGCGCCTTCGGCTTTCTGTCGAGGTAAGTAGTCAAGTCGAGCATTTTCGCAGCCTCTTCTACCTTTCTCTTGATTTCAGCCTTGTCGACCTTGCGGAGTTTGAGTCCGAAAGCCATGTTGTCGAATACAGTCATGTGAGGGTACAAAGCGTAGTTCTGGAAAACCATGGCGATGTTCCTGTCCTTTGGCGGAACGTCGTTCATCAATTCTCCGTCGATGAGAAGCTCACCGGCTGTGATGTCCTCAAGACCCGCAATCATGCGGAGAGTTGTAGATTTTCCACAACCAGAAGGTCCTACGAATACGCAGAATTCCTTGTCTTCGATTGTTACGTTCGACTTTTCAACGGCGAGAACGTTGCCGTCGTAGATTTTTGTGATGCCCTTAAGCTCAACCTTTGCCATTTTTTACTCCTTATGACATTGGGATTATGATTATTCTTTGATTCTAAATTAGTTCTAGAGGGAATTCAACAAAGAAATTCAAAATATTTTGTTGAGAAAAAGCAGGAATTTGAAAAATTCAGAGATTTAAAAAAGACGAATCGATTTAAAATAAAAAAGGACTTTCAAAAAGAAAGTCCTTATGCGGAGAACCTGACTTGAACAGGCACAGCTTGCGCCACTAGCACCTCAAGCT
>CAMHLH010000119.1 GCA_946185925.1 uncultured Treponema sp. | reverse complement strand
GGTTCCCGCTGGGAGCTTGTTTCTGCAACTACGGTATGCATAAACTCGACATTCGGCATGACAAAACAGGGTGTCGTCAGACACCCCCCCAATCCGTGTGGCAATCCTAGTGCGGCAAAAACGGGTTCCAATGTTGCCCTAATCCAAAAACAATAGTCTTGTTCTGAAACTGGAGTTTCCGAACTTGTTCAATACATTTTTTCCAATGTGACCAGCGTGAAATCCTTTGAATTTTCGACGACATAATCTGTGAAGCCTGAAAGTGAAAACAGCATTACCTTTGGATTCGCCGCTGGCAAGTAATTCAATTTGTCCATAAAGGTGTCGAATTCTTCCTTGTCGAATTTCTCTGATTTGAACTTGCACTCGCCTGCGAGAACGTAATTTTTGCCGTCCAAGCCAAGCAAGTCTATTTCAACATGCTTAATCTCTTTGCCGACTTTTACGGAATTCTGATATTCAACAACGTCTGTCAAAAAACAAGGGATTTTGTCTGTACCGACATTGGCAAGAATGTAGTCTTTTGCCATCCTCTCAAAGACGCTTCCCATGAATTGATGCAGATTCTGCTTTACCTTCTTTTCATAATAGATTCTTCCTTTGCCGCTGTTTATGAGACTCGCGCCTGGGGCGACAAATTGGAAGTAAAAATTCACCATCGAATCCGAAATGAGATAATATGGCTTTGGAGTCTCACGCCGTTCGACAATTTCCGCCGATATGAGGTTCTTTAGGCAGAAACTGATGTCGGACATTCCCGTGGCGGCTTGAATTTCATTGTATTTTGTCTTTCCGTTAGCGATAGCGTCGATTATTGAATTGTAGGCGACTGGATTCGATTTTTCTCCTGTGATGACAGTCTTGATTTGCTCTTCGGAAAAAAAAGCATTCCGTGAAAAAAACAGTTTCTCTATGTTCTCGTCCAGTGGAATCTTGCTGTCGAACTGTTCGACGTATTTTGCGACGCCTCCTGTAAGACCGTAAACGATGGCCTTCTCTTCTGCGCTGTATTCGGGGACAAACAAAGCTGTGTCCTTGTAGTCGAAGGGACTTATTTTGAATTCAAGATTTGCCCTTCCATGAAGAGGGGCCGATGCGCCAAGCACATCCTCCCGCATGAAGGAAACGAGAGAGCCGAGCAGAATGAAATAGAGGTTCGATTTTTTCCACTTTGTGTCGATATATTTCTGCAACAGCGAATTCATGTATGGGCAGGATTTTGCGAGGTACGGATATTCGTCGATTACAAAAACAATCTTCTCGTTCGCCGATTCTTCTGCGAGATAATCGAATATTGAATCAAATGAATCGAATTTCAGTTTTCCGTTCAAACTTGGAGAGAGGCTTTCAAGAACATCGTCCCCCATCCGTTCCAAAAGTTCCGATTCTGTCATTTCCGTGCTGACAAAAGATACGGCTTTGCATTTGTTCATTTCTATGAACCTGTTCAGGAGCGTTGTCTTTCCGACTCTCCTGCGGCCAAAGAGAACCGCCATTTGAAAGCCTTTCCTGTCGTAAAGTTCCTGCAGCGAAGCAAGCTCTTCCCTTCTTCCAATGAATTTGTCCATGATTGTCGCCCCTTTTTCCGTTTTTTCTTGCTGGAATGTTGTCCACTAGAGTTTACTCTAGTAGAGTCGACTCTAGTGGAGTAAACTGCACTTGAAAAATACTGAATGGAGAAGCCTCTCTTGTCAAGGAACTTGTGAGGCAGCAAGGCTTTTCATGTCGCAGTTGCTGAAAAAAAAAGGGGTGTCGTCAGACACCCCCAATCCGTGCGGCAATCCCGTGAATCAGTCGGCTTCTGCCGGCCACTTGTTCTGCTTTATGCCCGCGAGTCGGCAGACGGCCTCGTGCGTTATTTTCCTCAACACCGCGCAGTAGTCGTTTCTGGACATGTTTTCCGGCTTGTTGATTTCAATCGGCTCTCCAATCTTGAGCGTCACGAGCGGGTGCTTCGTTCCGAAAAGCTTCCAGATGCCGGTCGGCTTTCTGTATGTGAACGCCATCGGCACAATCGGATACTTGTAGCGGTACGCCATCTTGAACGCGCCGATTTTGAACGGACGGATTGGCTCGTACCAGTCCCAGCGGCAGCTTTCCGGGAAGACGTGCAGCCAGCGTTTTTCTTTCGCGAGAGTGTCGAAAGCCTCGTTGAAGTGCCTTGTCGCAGAGAGCGTGCGCGGAATCGGAATGCCGCCCGCGCCCTTTATCAAAAACGCGTCGCCAGACTCGAAGTTCGACGTGCGCGCCGGAAACCAGCTCCTTCTGTAGCCGAGCGCCTGGAGAACCGTGGGAAAATCCCAGCGGAGGACGTGGTTCGCGATTGTCATGGCTCCGTTCTTCAAAAGTGCCTTGTTCTTTTTGATGTTCTCCTTTCCCTCGATTTTGAGTCCGTATCTGATTCTGTTGAGCGGGTAGACCAGGCAGTAGATTCCCGCGTAAATCAGGAAATTCTGCATTCGGCCCTTGAACGACCTGTCAAGAAAGTTGTATCCATTCTCGAAATCTATGCTCCGTATTTTCGGCGGAAAAAGCAGCGGCTCGTCGGGCTTGTCCGTGTAGTTGATTCCCATCTGCGGGATGAAAACGCCCTCTTCCACGATGTGCTCTTTTGTTTCGAATGTCTTTGCTTTTGATTCGCTCTTTGCTGAGGATGTTTCTGCGACTTTCTCCGTCTTTTTCTCCAGTGAATTTTCCATCTGTGAATTTTCCATTTTGCTGGAACTCCTGTTGATTAAGTCTGTTCGGAAAATCGGTTCCCGAACAGGTCTATTTGCTGAAATTTCAATTCTACTGCAAAAATCGCTTTATTTCTTCCAGTGTGCGCAAATCTTCTATCGCATTTTTGAGCGGAGACTTCAATTCCGCTTTGCCGTCCAGGAAATCCACTGCGTTCTGAATCATGTTGGAAAAATATCCGGTCTTCTTCGGAAGTTTCACATTCTGCTTTGCGAGCGACTTGAATCCAGTGTAGAGCTTGGATTCCTCCGCCTCGTAGAAATCCGCGTATCCGTTTCCGATTTGGATTCTTCCTGTCGTCCCCAGAATGTCCACCCCGAACGAAAAGAATTTGCTCCGTCCGCTCATGTAGATTTCGATTTCCGGGATTTTCTCCGTCTTGAACTGCGCGGTGAAATTCCTGACGATTCCCTCCTCGTCCTTGAAGATTCCCGTCACCGTCGGATTCGAAAGCGTTTCGTCCAAAAGAAAGCTCACGATGTCCACAAGATGCGTTCCGTCGTGCAGGAGCGAGTACGAGCCGTCCTCCTCGAACTTGGGCGCGTAGACGCGAAGCCCGGAGCAGAGTTCCGCCCTCACGCTCTGTATCGAGCCGATTCTCTCGATGAAGCTCTTTGCGGCATTGTAGTCGGCCGCGAACCTCCGCTCGTGGTTCACCATCACGGGAACTCCGCTCTCTTCGGCCACCGCCCGGATTTTTTCCGCCTCGTCGGTGTTCAGCGCGACAGGCTTCTCCAGAATGACGAGCTTCGGTTTCGCTTTTATTGCGAGCAGGCATTCTTCCATGTGGGAGGATTCGTTCACCGCCACCGTGATTATGTCGGGGATTTTGCCATCGAATTTTTCGTAGAATTCGGAACTTGAATAGAAGATTTTCGGGCTTTGCTTCTTCTCTTCCATGAACCTCTTCCATTCGTCCGCCTTCTGAATGTCCGTGTCGATTCCTGAGACGACTTCGATTCTCTTGTTGTTGAGGAATGCCATCGTGTGGCTTGCCGGCTGCTCCCTTTTTTCGTCGAGTCCGAGAGAGAATCCGATTCGCCCAAGCCCGACCAGGGCTGCCGTGTATTTCTGCTTTGAAAATATGCTCAATATGTCCATGTCGTCATTATCGGTATTGGGAAAAACATTCGATATGTCATAAAATAGACGCGAGGTTTTTAAGTATGGCTGATAAAAACAACGAGAATCAGGAGAACTGCACGCACGATTGTTCCAGCTGCGGTTCCGCCTGCTCAAAGAAACAGACGAAGATTTCACTCGGCAAGGGAAGCTCGGTGAAGAAAGTGATAGCCGTCGTGAGTGGAAAGGGCGGTGTCGGAAAGTCGCTCGTCACGACGCTTTTGGCGACCGAGATGAACAAGAAGGGCTACAGGACGGCGATTTTGGACGGCGACATCACAGGCTCGTCGATTCCGACCGGATTCGGCATGGGCACCGCCGACATCTTTGTGAAGGACGAGATGCTGGAGCCTGCCGTCACGAAAAGCGGAATCCAGTTCATCGGCACGAATCTCCTTCTGCAGCACGAGACCGACCCTCTCGCGTGGCGAGGCGCGAAAATCGCGGGCCAGCTTCTGCAGTTCTGGAAGGACGTCCGCTGGCACGACGTTGACTACATGTTCATCGACACGCCACCGGGAACGGGCGATGTCTCGCTCACTCTCTTCCAGTCGATTCCTGTGGACGGAATCATCATCGTCTCGACTCCGCAGAGCCTCGTGAAGATGATTGTGGAGAAGGCGATAAACCTCGCCAACTTGATGAACGTTCCGATTATCGGCCTTGTGGAGAGCATGAGCTTCGTAAAATGCCCTGACTGCGGAAAGGAGATGCGCATTTTCGGAAAGAGCCACGTCGACGAAATTTCCCAGGCTTATGGGCTTCCAGTCCTCGCCCGAATCCCAATCGACGAGAACATCTCGAAGGCTGTGGACGATGGAAAAATCGAGGACGTGGATGCGGATTTCATGCAGGGCGCGGTCGATTTGATTTCAACAATGATGAAGGCAAAGAAATAGCCGATTTTGGGAACTCTTCAGTCGCAGATTCTGTTGTACTTGATGAGTTCCGGGTGGTATTCGAAGTGCATGGTGTCCCAGATGCCCCACTTGCCGCCCCAGATGAAGCCCTCCGATTCGAAAATCTCAACGACTTTCTTGGGGGGCATCCATCTGTCGTCCAGCGGCGTGAGCATCCAGTTGTCGCCGTATTTCGACTTCGCCCAGCTCCAGTAGGTCTGCTTGCCATACAGACGCTTTGGCAGGCAGTCCACCGCGATTCCGTAGCTGTGGAATGATTTTCGGGTTGTGTTCGCTATGACCCGCCAGAAATATGCGTCGGTTGTGGCCAGGCTGTCGAGGAAATTCTTCACTTTCGGGTCGTTTTTCTGCGCGTAGATTTTCTTCTCCACCCGCCTTATCGGCTCGATTATGCGCTCATGCAGTTTCGTGTTGCAGCCGAGGAATGTCGTTTTCACAATCTCTTTTTCAATCATCTCAGGCGAATATGCGTCGTAGAGAAAATCGAAGAAGAACATCGCCGTTCCCTGTGAATTTTTCTGGTTTTCGAGCGTTCCATAGTCCCTCAACGCCTCTATTTCCTCGTCAGTGAGTTCCTTTGGCATTTTAAGTGATTTTTCGTATTTGTAGAGAATCGGCAGGTATGAATCTTGGTCTCCGAGTTCCTCTTCCGGCAGCATTTTCGCGTCGGCCCAATAGAAAATCTGCTTTTTCGTTTTTTTACTTCCGAGCCGCGCAGGTCTTTCGACTTCGACCCGCCAATCCTCTTTTTTTGAGTCGTATTCCTTTGTGAACGCCAAATCCGGGTAGCACTTTTCGAGCATGGTCAAATCCAAAGGAGGAACCGCATTGCTGGACTGCCTGAAATTCAGCGCGCGCAAAGAAAAAACAGAGAGAGAGAGCAATAAAAATGAAGAGAGCAAACTTTTTGAAATATTTTTCATCTTTTTTTTAAGTTGCTTTTGGACTTAAAAATATTCCGTGAATGCGTATGCGTTGTGGTTGTGGATTGACTCGAAATTCGTGCATTCCACTGAAAAATAGCTGAACGGCTTTTCGCTCTTGAAATTCTTCAGCGCAAGATACACTTCGCGGACGACATCCTCCACGAACCTTGGGTTGTCGTAGGCGCGCTCTGTCACCCACTTTTCGTCAGGGCGTTTGAGCGCGCTGTAGAGTCCGCACGATGCCGAGTCCTCCACCGCCTTTATCACATCCTCAATCCAGAACATTCCCGAATTTTGCAGTTTGACGTTGACGATTCCCCGCTGGTTGTGAGCGCCTCTCTCCGAAATCGCCTTTGAGCAGGGGCAGACCGTCGTCACAGGCACGGAGACGGACACGAAAAATTCTTTCTTGTCCGCCTCTACCGAGCCTTCGTATGTGCATTCGTACTTCATGATTCCCGGCGATGCCGTGACCGGCGCGTTTTTCAGCATGAAGAACGGAAAAGTCATCGTGCCGAAAGCCTTCTCGGCATCCAGATTCACGCGCATTTCCTCAAGCATCTCAAGGAATTTGTTCATTCCGAGGTTTTCGTGGTGCTTGTGGAAAATCTCGATGAAGCGGCTCATGTGGGTTCCCTTGTAGTCGTGCGGGAGATTCACGAACAAATCGATTTTCGCGGTCGTCGCCTGTGTCCCGCGCTCCTTGTCCAGGACCGTCACAGGATATTCAAGATCCTTTATGCCAACTTTCTTGAGGGGAACTTCCCTCGTGTCCACCGTGTTCTGAATGTCAATCATTTTTCCGAACTTCTACCTTTTTGATTGATTTATTGAATTATCCCCGCCTTTCTCTCCGCCGACTCAAGCGTGTTGTAGATGAGCATGGCGATTGTCATCGGTCCGACTCCGCCCGGAACCGGCGTGATGAAGCTCGTCTTCTCCTTCAAGTCGTCGAAGTCGCAGTCGCCAATCAAGCGGAAGCCGGATTTTTTTGTCGCGTCCGGAATCCTGTTCACTCCCACGTCGATTACGACCGCTCCGTCCTTCACCATGTCCTTCGTGAGCGTGTGCGGATGGCCGGAAGCGACGACCACGATGTCTGCGTTCTTCGTGAACGAGCCGATGTCCTTCGTGCCGGTGTGGCAGATTGTGACCGTGCAGTTCGTCTCTTTCCTTGAGAGCAGAATCGAGACCGGCTTTCCTACGATGTTGCTCCTGCCGATTACGACCGCGTGCTTTCCCGATGTCTCGATGCCCATCTTCTGCAAAAGTACGATGATTCCGTGTGGTGTGCACGGCAAGAATCCCGGCCGGCCAATCACCATGTTGCCGACCGAGACCGGATGGAAGCCGTCCACGTCCTTTGACGGGTCGATTGCCATGATTACCTTGTCCTCGTTGATGTGCTTCGGCAACGGAAGCTGCACCAGAATGCCGTGAACCGAGTCGTCCTTGTTGAGCTTGTCGATGAGCGCGAGGAGCTCTTCCTCCGTTGTGCTTTCAGGAAGGTCGCAGCTCTTGTCCACCATGCCGGCTTCCGCCAACGCCTTCCTCTTTCCCGTGACGTATGACACCGAAGCCGGGTTCTGTCCCACGAGAATCACCGCCAGACACGGATTGACCCCCTTTTCCTTCAAAGCTTTGACTTTCTCGGCGACTCCGCTCCTGACTTCCTGGGCAATCGCTTTTCCGTCGATGATTGTTGCGCTCATTTTTGTGCACCTCTTTTTTTGAAATCTTGTTGAGTTTTGTTGAGTTGTAACCTTCTGGAGACTGTTCTGATTTCCTTCTATGTTGAAAGTATCAGTCCAAAAAGCTATATTTTGTTTTTCAATCTATCTGATTTTTCGCAAAAATACTATT
>CAMHLH010000118.1 GCA_946185925.1 uncultured Treponema sp. | reverse complement strand
TCGGAAGGAACGAGGTTTTTCAGAATCAACGTCGAAAGCTGATCCTCGATTTCGTTCTGGATGAGGCGGCGCATCGGCCTAGCCCCCATCTCCGGGTCGTAGCCGTGGTCGAGCAGGTAGTTCCTGGCTCCATCCGTCACGTCCAGTTTGATGTTCTTCTCAGCAACTCTCTCCTCAAGCTCCTTCAACTGTATGTCGAGGATTTTTGAAACCTCGTCCCTCGTGAGCGGGTCGAAGACGACAATATCGTCGATTCTGTTCAAAAGCTCAGGACGCATAATCTTCTTGAGTTCCTCCATCACATTCGACTTGAGTTCCTCGTGGGAGATGAAGCCTGTCGATGAAGATGAGAAGCCGAGTTTCTTCTCCGAGAGAATCTCGCCCGCCCCCGCGTTGCTCGTCATGATGATGAGGGTGTTCCTGAAATTGACCACATGCCCAAGGTTGTCGGAAAGCTGGCCTTCCTCAAGAATCTGCAGGAGGAAGTTGAAGACATCCGGGTGGGCCTTCTCTATCTCGTCGAAAAGCACGATTGAATACGGTTTCTGCCTGACCTTGTTGGTGAGGGAGCCGCCCTCCTCGTAGCCCACATAGCCCGGAGCCGCTCCGACAAGTCTTGACGAGGTGTATTTTTCCATGAAGTCGCTCATGTCGATTCTGATGAGGGAATCCTCCGAGCCGAAAAGGAATTTTGCCATGGACTTCGCCAGCTGGGTCTTTCCAACACCAGTAGGTCCGAGGAAGATGAACGAACCAATCGGCCTGTTGGGGCTTGAGACCCCGGAGCGGCTTCTTCTGACAGTGCTGCTCAAAAGGCGGACAGCCTCGTTCTGACCAATCACGGATTTGTGAAGCTCATCCTCCATCGCCAAAAGCCTTGCAGACTCGTTCATGTCCAGCCGCTCCACAGGGATTCCAGTCATTCCGGCAAGGATTTTCTCCACGTCGCCGACCGTGACCCTCCGTTCTTCGCTCAGGGCGTTGGCCTTCCACGACTCGCTCAAAGCGTCAATCTGCTTCTGAAGCTCCTTCACCTGGTCGCGGGCGATTGCCGCGTTCTCGTATCTCTTGGACGAGACCATCTCGTCCTTTTCTTTTGTGAGAGCCTCAAGTTTCAGCTCAAGCTCGGCAAGCTGGGCGGGCTTCTCGTTGCCCTCGATTTTCTTCGCGCTTCCGGCCTCGTCCAAAATGTCTATAGCCTTGTCGGGAAGATGCCTGTCGGGAATGTAGCGCGCGCTGAGCTTCACGATGGCCGGAACAACGCCCTCGCCGTAGACGACATTGTGAAACTCCTCGTACTTCGACTTGAGACCGTCGATGATTTTTATGCTGTCCTCGATTGAAGGCTCGTCCACTGTAATAGACTGGAACCTCCTCTCAAGCGCCGTGTCCTTTTCGATGTGCTGGCGGTATTCCTTGAGCGTAGTCGCTCCGATGACTTGGATTTCGCCGCGGCTCAAGGCTGGCTTCAGGATGTTGCTCGCGTCCATCGTTCCGCCGGAGGAATCGCCCGCGCCAATCATCATGTGGATTTCGTCGATGAAAAGAATCACGTCCTTGCATTCCTCGACTTCCTGAATCATCTTCTTCATTCGCTCCTCAAAGTCGCCGCGGTAACGGGTTCCTGCAACCATGGCGGTCAAGTCGAGGCTCATGACGCGCTTGTCGTAGAGATTGTAGGGAACGTCCCTCGAGGCGATTTTCTGGGCAAGCCCCTCGACCACGGCAGTCTTTCCGACGCCCGGCTCTCCAAGGAGAATCGGATTGTTCTTCGTCCTCCTGCTCAAAATCTGTATCGCCCTCGCAATCTCGTCCGAGCGGCCGATTACAGGGTCCAGCTTGCCCTCCTTCGCCCATGCGGTGAGGTTCTTCGCATATTTAGAAAGAAAGGAACCCTTCTGCTTCTTGTCGGTCTTTGGACGGCCCGCGAATTCAGGCTCCAAATTCTTTTCCGCGTCTGAAACTTCGGACGGGTCTGTGTCCTCGTCGACATCGTTGTTCGCGTGCTGGATTTCCTTTGCGGCCTGGCGGAGCTTGTTCAAATCGACTCCGGCATTGTCGAAGAAGCGGGCCGTGACGCTTTTCTCCTCAAGGCTGGCTCCAATCACGAGATGCTCGGTTCCGACCGACCTGTTCTGCATGGAGCGGGACTCTATCACGGCGGCATCCAGAACGGAGCGGAGCCTGTGGGACGGCTGAAGCGCGCCAATCATCTGCTGGGGTTTTGCATCGTCATTCGTCACACTCTGTTCGAGCATGAGCTGGAAAGAGAGGACGTTCAGATTCAAATGCTGAAGAAGCTTGTAGCCGTAGCCTTCGGCGTTTTTCAAAAGAGCCAAAAGGACATGCTCCGGCTGAAGTTCATAAGCTCCACTGTTCCGTCCCTCATCCTGGGCCAAAAGAAGAAGCCGGTCAACAAGATTCGACATTCCTTTCATATTTTACTCCTTTTAATTTTAATTGAACGAAAGCGCAGAGAAGGTCTCCTGCAGAATCACCGAGCGCAGGCTGTTCTCTTTCAGGAGGCTGCTTTTCGCCACGTCCGCAGGAAAAGAAAAATCCCGGCTTTTCATCAAGAAACTAAGGTGGCCGCTCCTGATTCTGTAAAGAAGGGCGCACAGCTCGCTGTCGGAGATTCCTGAAACAATCCCCAGATTTTTTCCCCACTTCAAAAGAGATATGGCCTCGACGGCATCTTTTTCAGTGAGCAAAAAAGAGAATTTCGACGAGGCGTAGGCTTTGTAGATTCTATCTTTGATTTCCGTCGGCCGGATGCCGAAAATTTCCTTCGATATTTTCCGCTCCGTCTCAGACAGGAATTTCACAGCGCCTATCAATCCCGCCATCTGCTCGATTTCGCTTCCGTTGCCCGCGACTTTCGTGGAAACTTGGTAGAAACTTCCCAGGGCTGAATTTTTGTCATGGCCCAAGCCGAAAGTGTCGCGGATGTCGATTCCCCTGCGGGAGAATTCAATCAGGACGTCCTTCAGCTTGTTCGCGAACGTTATCGAGGGAAGATGAACGCGGCACGACACCTTCATGCCGCTTCCGCAATCGCTTATGTCGGAAGTCAAATATCCGTGATCGACGCTTGCGGCGAACTGGAGGGAATTCTGCAATTCGTCATCAACCCTCTTCACAATTTCGAATGCCTCAATGCCCGACAGCCCGGGCAGGAAAGACGAAAGGCGCACATGGTCCACACCGTTCACAATGCAGGAAAGAACCCCGTCAGTGCTTATCACGATTCCTGAACCGGTGGAGACCGGCGTTGAAGGCTCCATGACGCCGCGCTCGCAAAGTATTTTTTTTCCGACCAAATCAAGATTGGAAGTTATGACCGCTTGATAGTTGTCGGGCGAAGAACAATGGGAAAAAGCGTCGAAGACAATGCCGCGCACATGGTCGGCGTCGTCGTCGCGGAAACGCGTCGGAAACGGAAAGTTAGCCAAATTCCTTGCCAGCCGCACCCTCGTCGATATCACGACGTCGCTTTCAGGTCCATTGGACGCGAACCAGGCGTCCCCAATTCCAGACGCCGCTGAATTTTCACTCATCTTCTGTATCATCGTCCCCCGCAACCGGCGATTTTTCCAAAGCCTTCAAATAATCGCGGTAAATGGCGGCCTTCTCGTAATCTTCTTTTTTGAGGGATTCTTCGAGTTTTCCCTGAATGGCGACTCTGGTGGTCAGCACGGAAGAAAAATTCCTTATGCGCTTGGGCATCGAACCAGTATATGATGTGGTGACCCCAATATTCTTGAAAATATCGTTTATGTCGTCCTTGAATATCTCGTAGCACTCTGGACAGCCGACTTTCCTCGTCTTTTTTATGGAAAGGAGGCTGCTTCCACAGACAGGGCAGAGTTTTTTGCTGTCGGGGGAATTCTTGTAAACGTCGTCAGCCTTGCTCACTTTCATGAAAGCATCGAAAAGGGCTGTCAAGGACTTGTTCATCGTTCTCGTATTCGGGGAAATTCCGAACTGGCGGGCGCAATCGACGCAGAGACACATTTTTTTTCTTGGGGCCGCTACATTAGTCTGCTCGACAAAAATGCAGGCCTCGTTTTCGTGACAAAGACTACAAAGCATAAACAAAATAATACCTAAATTTTCCTTAGCGTTTCAATCGGTTTTTCAGAGCCGGCCTTTATGGCCGGAATCGCGCTCACGAGGAGCGAAAGAACCAGTGTTCCGCTGGCGACAACAATCAACTGCGGAAGAGGAATCGAAAGCGGCACATTCTGGAGATAGAAAGCCGGGTCCAAGAGCCTGATTGTGAGAGTGTCCTGGGAACCGTGGACGAGCACATAGAAAAATTCGTAGGCGATGTTCACGACTTTTTCTATCGAATTCATTATCGAACTGAAATTCACAGAGCAGAGCAGCCCGCACGGGATTCCAATCAAGACACCGAAAAGGCCTGTGACCATGCCCGTGAGCAAAAACGAAAGCGCGATGCCGGTGGGCGAAGAGCCGAGACTCTTCAAAATCGCTATCTCCTTCCGCCTTTCCATGACGAGCATTATGAGGGCGCTCGAAATGTTGACCGAAGCGACAAGTACAATCAGCATCATTATGAAAAGCAGCATTGTCTGGGTCGAAGCGAAATTCTCGTACTCGGCGGAGTTCAACTCGTTCCACCTGTACACGCGCGTGCCCTTCGGAACAGTGCGCTCCACATGGCGGACGGCGCGCTCCAGAGAGACATCGAATGCGTTCTCCGTCTCGACGCCAATCATGAATTTCGAGGATTTCAGCGGAAGAACGCCGAATCCGGTCTCAATCGGAATGAAAAGCCAGAGAGCGTCCAGCTCCTGATATCCGCTGGAGACGATTCCAGAGACTTTGAGGGAAGTCACCCTGGGGCGAAGAACAAGTTCACCGTCCGGAGAGGCGCCGTCGTCCCTGATTGTGATGAGCCTTATCATGTCCCCGACTTTGACCCCAAGGATTTCGGACAACTTCGCTCCGATTATCGCCGACTTTTCAGATTCAAATTCCTTTTTTCCGTCAACGACATCAAAAAGGGTCGCGAAGGACTTGTTCCGTGAAAAGATGTCCTTCTCAACAGCACGGACAGAGGCGCCAGTCCTACCGGAAAGAGACGAAGCCAAGCCCATCCCCTGGATTTCGGGGAAGGAAGCGACAACTCCGGGCAGATTCTCCAAGTCAGATGAGACGCCCTTGATTTTTTCAAAAGAAGAGACTTCTTCCGTCTCGTTCAAAAGCACGCAGCTGATGTGCGAAGTCGAGAGGCCTATCATCCTGTCCGTTATGCCCTGAATCATTCCGTTGGAGACCGTCAGGACCATGACGAGCGGAACAAGGCTTATCCCGATGCAGACCATGGCTCCAATCAGGCTTCTTCTCGCGTTTGATTTTTTTCCAGTGCGGGGAAAGAGGAGCCTCGACGCGAAAAGTAAAGACGCTTCTGTTTTCATTCACTCTCCTTTCACAAGCTTGCCGTTCTTTATCGAATACCGGAAATCGCCTTTCTGGGCCAAATTCATGTCGTGGGTGACAAGAATCAGAGTCTTCTCATACTTGTCGGCCATCGAAAAAAGCAGATTCCCAATCATCTCGGCATTCGCCGGGTCCAAATTTCCAGTCGGCTCGTCCGCCAAGATAAGTTCAGGGTCGTTTATGAGGGAGCGGGCGACGGCCACACGCTGCCTCTCGCCTCCTGAAAGCTGGGACGGCAGATGGTCCATCCTGGACTCAAGCCCCACGTCGCAAAGGAGCCGCCGGGCCTTTTCCATGGCGTCTTTTTTGGGAACGCCGGCCATGAAGGCAGGCAGGAAGACATTCTCCAAGGCTGTGAAATCCTTCAAGAGATAATGGAACTGAAAAATCAGCCCCAGAACTTTCGAGCGGTATTCGGACAGCCCCTTCTCGTCGAGAGAACTGACCTCGAAGCCTCCGGCGGACACAGTACCGCTCGTGGCAGTGTCCAACCCGCCGAGAATGTTCAGGAAAGTGCTCTTTCCGCTTCCACTCTGCCCGACTATCACGATTTTCTTGCCGCGCTCGGCCCTAAAATCCACATCCTTCAAGATAGTGAGAGTCTCGCTGTCGGTCCTGTAAGTCTTCTCAAGATTTTTTATCGAAACGATATATTTTTCGTCCATATTCTTTCCTTTATATTCCACCAATCTTTAGGGAACTTTGAAAAAAGTCCAGTCTTTTTAAGTTCCACTTATTCATCTCTCATGACTTCCGCGACGGTCATCTTCAGCACATTTCTGCTGGCAATCCAGCTGGCAATGAGCGAAGAGAAGATTCCGAACACGGTTATGGCAAGCACTTCCCCAGGAACGACCCTCGGGGGGATTCCGGCATAGACCATGAACATCGAATTCTCCCTGACGAAGTCGGCGCTTGAAGGGTCGGCAAGCATCACGAAGAAAAGCTGGATGTAGTATGTCGCCTTGGAAATCAGCATGAAGATGTCCGACATCCGCACGCAGAGCAAAAGCCCCAGGACAAGACCCGGCACCGCTCCGAAAAAGCCGGTCAAGAACCCCTGCATGACGAAAATCGACTGAATCTGCCCCTTTCTGCCGCCGAAAGCCGACATTATGCTGATTTCCTCGCGCCTCTCAAAAACCATGCGCCTCATGCCGGAGAAAATGTTTATTCCGACCACGACGAAAATCAAAAACACAAGAACCATGAGCATATTCTTCTCCACGCGGAGCGCACCGAAGAAAGACCTGTTGAAATTCTTCCACGACTCGACCCTGAGATTGGGGAATTTTTGCTGGAGCCTGGCCACGACCCTCGCATCCTTGTACTTGTCGTGAATTTTCAGCCCGTACACAAGGTTGGATTCCGCTTTTTCTCCGAAATACCTCTTTCCATCGTCGAAATTTATGAATGCGTAGGATGAATTTATGTCGGCGTAGCCCGTCCTGAACATGCCGGTGACGATGAACACCCTGTCCGAAGAGAAAAGGTCGACGTCCGCTCCTCCGGAAAGGGCGCAGAGGTTCACGACACCGCCGATTCTGACGCCAAGCCTGCGTGCAAGGTCGCTTCCGAGCACAATCGAATTGGGACTTGAGATGTCGAAATTTCCAGTCCACATCCTGACTTCCGAGGCGAAACCAGCATCGTCGTCGCAGACAGTCGGAGGAAGCGCACGGACCAAGGCGGCCGACTGTTTTTCGCTCCTGCCGACAGCAAGGGCCTGGGCCTCAAGGAAAGGCACCTGGGAGACGATTTCGCTGTCGGTCTGGCAATACTCGACAAATTCCCTTTCAAGGCTGGAATCAGAAGCGAAACCGGAGACCTTCACATGGTATGAGCTGACTTCCATAATCGAATCAATGAAGCTCATCTGAAAACCGTTCATGACGCTTATGACAGTAATCAACGTCATGACACCGAAGCAGATTCCGAGAGACGCCAAAGTTGATGTGACAGCCGAGCGCCCGTGCCTGTCGACTTTCGAGAATCTTCTTGAAACGAACAAAATCCATTTATTGAACATAAAACACCTAAAAACAATCAAAAATCATAATACTTTCTTCTGACTTCAACATCGTTCAGATAGACAATCTCGTAGAATTTCACTCCGTCCTCAAAATACGAGAGGATTGAGAAAC
>CAMHLH010000117.1 GCA_946185925.1 uncultured Treponema sp. | reverse complement strand
AACCGACGAAAGCGACTCGCAGCCAGAGAACGCATAATCGTCGATTTCCGTGACGCTGGACGGAATCTCTACCGGCGCAAGCGACTTGCAGTATTTGAACGCACCCGCGCCGATTTTCGTGACGCTGGACGGAATCTCTACCGACGCAAGAGAGTAGCAATACTCGAAAGTCTCAGATCTGATTGCCGTGACGCTTGACGGAATCACAACCGACGCAAGCGACTTGCAGCCCTCGAACGCCCCGTAGCCGATTTCCGTGACGCTTGACGGAATCTCTACCGACGAAAGCGACTCGCAGAACAAGAACGCACGACTGCCGATTGCCGTGACGCTTGACGGAATCACAACCGACGCAAGCGATTCGCACTCCTCGAACGCCTCCTCCCCGATTTTCGTGACGCCCTCGGGAATCACAACGCTCTCCACATCCTTATCCGTGCATTCTTTCAGCACGCCGTCTTCAATATTCAAAATGTCCGCCATACAAATCTTTCCTTTGCGCTTAAAGCCCGCCCGGCTATGATGTTTTTGCATCCAAAAATTTACAAACAATTTTCTCGCCTTGTCATGATTTTATTTCCCGAAAAACACGGGATTTTTTCCCGACTATTCTTGACAATCTAAAAATATGCTATAATTTCTTTCATGCGCCCTCGTCCGCTTTGTGTTTTTTGTCACAACTGCCTGCACATCGAGTACATTCTCATCGTCATTGCGCTCGCAACCATCTTGTTCACGGGCTTTTTTAAGCACCGCGCAGTTTTGAGCTTTGATGCGTTGGATGGGGAGTTTATGTCGCTGCAAGAAGCGGCGGGGAGAGAGTGGCAAACGGCAGATATAAATACCCCTCCCCGTATATTCTCCGCGCTTGAGACCTCCTTTTTTCCTTACACCTACTTTGACCAATCGCTTGCCTTAAAAGTCGCCGCCCTGCGCACGGTAGCGCCAGACGCGCTTCCCGTCGCCCTCATTCATTTGCAGAACGACATTCATCACCGCCAGCGCGTCCTTTTGTTCAGCTACGACAGCCTGCTGTATTTTTCGGCGATTCTTACGGTCATCGCGCTCTTTGTCATTGTGGCAAAGCGGCTTGCGCAGAAAGCGGAGCTGGAGCAAACGCGGCTTTTGAACGACGAGCAGATAAAATTGAGCCGTAACCTGCACGACGGCGTGGCACAGGACTTGACGGCAATCAAAGCCTACCTGCAGCAGGGCGACTCGGAAAAAAGCGCCTTTTACGCAGACCGTGCGCTTTCCGAAGTACGCTACCTGATTGACTCGTCGCGCATCACGCTTTCCGGCGGGCTGGAAAGCATTGTCCGCGATATGCTCGCCATCTTCGGGCAGAACTACGGCATCAGCACGGACTTTGTGGCAGCGTCGCTTCTGGTGCAGCGGCTCGGCAGCACGTACCAGACGGAAATCGTCCGTATCATGCAGGAAGCGTTGAGCAACATAGCCCGCCACGCCAAGGCAAGCCAAGTGCAGGTGAAGTTTGCCGATGTGGGCGATGACCTGCATATCGTTATCCGCGACAACGGCATCGGCTTTGACCAAGAAGCGCAGGCGGACGGCGAAAGTTCGCATGAGAACCGCCGTCACTGGGGCATCACGAACATACGGGAGCGCGTCTGCGCCATGCACGGTACAGTGCAATTCATTCACGACGGAGGAACCACGGTTGCAATCACCCTTACACATCCTGTTTCTTGACGACCACAACGGCGTGCGCGACAGCATCGCACGCCTGCTTTCCGAGCGCAACAAGCACTTTGTTTTTCATCACGCGGAAACGAGAGAAGCGGCGCAGGAAGTTCTTTTTAAAACGCCCGAAATCTCGCTCGCCCTCGTTGACCTGAATTTAAACGGTGCGGACGGCTTGGAAGCAGTCAGCGCGTTCAGAAAAACGCGCGAAACGCTTTTGGTCATCGTCTTTACGATGTACGCCGACCCGCTCCATGTGGAAGCCGCACTCGGCGCGGGGGTGCAGGGCTATGTGACCAAAAGCGCGAGCATTGAGGAGCTTGAAAGCGCGATTCTTGCGGTAACGGCAGGCGGCACCTATTACGACAGGACGGCGGCAAAAATCATGCAGTCGCTCCTTGCCCCGCCGCACGAACAGAATGACACGCGCCCGTATATGAACTACCACTCGCTTACCAAAAAAGAGCAGGAAGTGTTCGCCTTGCTCGCACAGAAAAAGGACACAAAAGAAATCGCGCAGCTTTTGCGCAAGTCGGAAAAGACTGTGATAAACCAGCGCTCGCTCATCTATCAGAAGCTCGATATACGCGACCGCCTTGATTTGATTGAGTACGCAAAGACACTTGGTGTCATCGTGTAGCGGCGGAGGAATATGGACGCAAAGAAAAAAAGATGTGCGAAAAACGCGCTCATGCTGCTGCTTGCCGTCGGCGCAAACTGCCTCGGTTCGTTTGCGGCGCGGCATATAACCTTTCCGCTCTATCTGGACTCCGTGCTGACTATAGCGGTAACGGCGATAAGCGGGCTGTGGTGGGGAATTGCCTGTGCCGTGCTTTCAAACGGAATCATGCACATAGCGGACGCAACCATGTTTCCGTTTGTCCTATGCCACATCTGCACGGCACTCGTTGCACATCTGACATTCCTGCACTACCAGCGGAGTAACAGAAAAGAGCCGCGCCAGTCCTATCCCATTGACACATTTTTGTGGGCGGGGCTGTGGAGTGCGCTCACCAATGCGGTGCTCGGCAATATAATCTCGCAAATACTGTACGCTTCGCTCACTATCCCCAATGTGGACAACTTGGTGCAGGGCATCTTTATCGCCGTGCAAAATCTGACATTCGCCACCTACTTCGGCGGAACGCTCACCAACCTTGCCGACAAAATGATTAGCGCGACACTAAGCTACGCGGTGTACAGGATTGTATGCCGAAGCGCGTAGCGGCGAGCTTGCGCACGCAACTTTTAAACCTGAAATTTTTGGTGAATTTTACGGAGTTTTCCATCCAGTTTTCCGGCGAAAAAATTCTTGGCATATTCACCACAAGGCCATATAATGACAGATATTAAGGTTAAATTAAAATGAAAATGACAAATCGCGCCTTCCTTTTTATCTTGCTGGGATTCTTTTTTTTCGGCTGCCGGGTAGAGGAGCCTGAAATTTTTGGCGAATTCGACGGAGTTTTCATCCAGCTTTCCGATGAAAGCACAAAACCCCGCAAAGGCGACACCATTCCCATTACACTGACACTCAACACAGACTTCTCCAGCTACGAACAATATGTTTTCAAAATAAAGGCGAACGTTCAAATCCTCAACGAGAACTCGTTTCTTGTTTCAAAGCCGGTTCCGATTTTCGGAAGTCCCGACTCCTCAGAAGACCTCACCGAGTACACGGTGTCATTCTCAGGATACAGGAAGGATTTCTACTCTTCTCCTGTACTGCAGAGGACGCTCTACTTGAAATCGGATTTCGCAGCCCCATGCGAAGTAAAAGTGACGGGAAAAGCCTTTCGCCTGGACAAAATCTGCGTGGACTTGTGCGAAAAAAGCCTTTGCTTCGATTTTTCGGAGGAACAGGAGTAAACGATGAAAAAAAATCTTTCCGCAATCCTTTTCGCCATGTCTCTTCTTCTTTTTTCCGCATGCAGCCCGGAAAGCGGCTTCGAAGAGATAACAGACGTGGGCATCAGTCTTTCTCCCCAAAAAGAGATCTACGCGCTCTCCGAAGAAGTCCACATTCAGGTTTCGATTCCCCTTCATTTTGGAACTTACGATTCCTACTCTGTAGATTTCACGACGGAAGTCCATGACGTGAAAAACGGCATTTTCGTTCCCTCTTCCGGCCTTTCCGCAAAGGATTCCCCAACAGACTCCCAAGCATCCGCAGTGAACAGGACGGTTGTCATATCAAGCGGCGACTATGCGGGAAAAAAGAGCGCAGACTTTGATTTCTACGCGTCAGCCGCGGCTTTGGGCGACTACCGCTTTTTGGTGGACATCGTGGCCGCTCCAGAATCAGGATATGTGTATGGAGTCTGCCACAAAATAATTTCCATCAGTTTCAGAGAATAGGACTTGCCCATGAAATCTCCGTTTTCCAAAATCACCCTTGCCTTTTTTCTTGCAGCATTTGCTTTTTCTTTCCAGTCATGCTTTCTTCTTTTTGACGACGAGCTGACTCCCGAAGACTCGTTTTCCCTGAAAGTGTGCGACTCAATATCCGGCGGCGGCGGATTTTTCTACGAACTCTACATTTCCCGCGATTTCAACATGAACACAAGCGAGCGAGAGAGAAAGGACTCGCTGCTTTTTACGGAGTACGAGACGACATGGCTTTTGGAACATTACGACGAGTCCGCTGGAGAATTTGTCGAAGCGAAAGCGAATTCCCCTGATTTCTTTGTTTTCGACAATCAGAAGAAGGACAACACCAGCCATAGAAGCAACTACACATTGCGGCAGGAATGCGGAGAGGACGGAGGCTCGATCTTCACCTCCGAAAAAATGTACGCAAAGTACACGAAGCCCGGCCTATACAGATTTTCCGTCACGCTGAAAGGCACGAACCGACTGAAGGAAACCAAGATTCTCCATTCAGCGTCAAAGGAATTTGAGTGCGAAGCCCTCGACTCAACCAAATAGCCTCCCTACCGCTTTTTCTTCTCCGCTTTCGGCCGAATGTCGAACGAGAGCCGCTGGATGGGGCTTGGGCCGATTCTGCGGCAGACTTCGAGGTGGGCGGGCGTCGGGTAGCCCTTGTGCTTGGCGTAGTTGTATTCCGGGTAGAGTTTGTCGAATTCGCGCATGATTCTGTCCCGCTCCACCTTCGCAACGATACTCGCGGCCATGACTTCGTGATATTTCCCGTCAGCCTTCGGCTCGGCGGAGACCCGGCAGGGGATTTCCACGCCCGACAAATCCGGACAGAAGTTGCCGTCCGTCATGGCCTCGATTTCGATGAACGACAAGTCGCCTGAATCGAGTTTCGCGGAAAAAGCAGGAGCAAGACCGGGCTGATTTTTCAGCCATGCCGGCAATTTCTGGAGCATGTCGTCGAAGGCCATTCTCATTGCAAGGAGGGAAGCCTGAAGGATGTTGATTTCGTCGATTTTGTCGTGCTCCACGCGGGCGAAACCGTAGCAGGCTTTTTCCTTTATGGCTTCCAATGCCTTCTCCCGTTTCTTCTCGGAAAGCTTCTTGGAGTCGTCCAAAAGCTCAATCGGAAAATCATCAGGAAGAACCACGCATCCGGCGGTCACAGGACCTGCAATCGGTCCCCTTCCAGCCTCGTCGAGTCCGCATTTCAAAATCAGTTTCTCAGGCATTCCATTTCTCCTCGCAAAACACATCACTTCATCAATTTTGAAAGAATCGGCTTGAGTTCAGGGTCTTCCTTGTAGTAGTGCTCCTCAAGCTCCTCGTCGGTAAGCCCCACAAGCTCGTGGCTCAAGTAGTGTATCCACCGGTCGTCCTCCGGGCGGGCGATGTCGAATTTGCGGCACCAGTAGTCGGGCTTTATCGGAAGTGTCGGCCTGTCCAAAAAGTTCTTGAAGTCATGCACCACGACCTTGATGTCCTTCCGTGGGATTCCGTGGCTTATGAGGACCTCCACGAGATAGTTCAGAGTCCTTCCGGTGTCGTAGATGTCGTCGACCAAAAGGATTTTGTCGCCGGCGCGGAGATACTCGGGCGAGTACGTCCAACCGTCGATTCTGATTGCAGAACTCTGGTGCACGTCGGTGTAGCTTCTGGCGACCACGGCCGCGTACAGGACCGGCTTCTCGTTCTTCCTGGCGAGTTTGAAGTACTCGCTTATGACGTTCGCCATGTACGCGCCGCCCCTGAGCGAGGTGTAGATTACGTCCGGGACGAAATTGTCCTCCCGGTAGATTCTGTCCGCCAGTTTCAAGGCGTTGTTCCTAACGATGTCGTAAGACAAAAATTCTTTCATGAAAAATACCCCCTATCTGTTCAAAAAATCGAAAAGAGCCTCGCAGCCCCTCTTCACATCGTCGAAAGTCTCATCGAAATTCCCAGTATACCACGGATCGGCAACGTCGCGCGTCTCCCCGCAATATTCCAGGAGCTTGTGGACTTTCCCGTCGCTGTCCTTCCCCACGATTCTCTCAAGATGCTCAAGGTTCTCGTCGTCCATGCAGATTATCAAGTCCGACGAAACATAGTCGTCCATCGTCACCCTGCGCGCAATGTGCTCAGAGAACGGAATCAGGTTCCTCACCAGGGCGTTCCTCGTTCCCCTGTGGATTCCACAGCCAATCGCGTCGTAGTCGGTCGCGGCGGAATCGATTGAAAAATCCCCTTCCCTGCCGTTTTTCCTGACGATATCCTTGAAGACCATCTCCGCCATTGGAGACCTGCAAATGTTTCCGTGGCATACGAACAAAATTTCTCTCATAATAGTCGAATTATGTTGTAAAATAGACGAATGAGCAACGAAAACAACATAAGCCTTTCGCAGGAAGAAGTCGACAGGCTACTCGGACAGCACAGGGAATCAAAGCTGGACATAAAGCCAAAGAAGGTCTACGAACGGGTAAAGATAGCGGCGGACGAGGAAATAGCGAAATTCGACGAGATTCTGTCAGCATTCACGAACAAGATGAGAATCCACCTCAAAAAAATATTCCTGGAGCAGGGAATCAGGAAACTCACGCCTTCCCAGACGGAGCAGATGAGCCAGATTGAATTCATGTCGAACGTGACGGCTTCGGACTTTTTCTTCCTCATCGAAATAAACGATTTTGAGCTTTTCCTGAAACTCGACTCGTTCCTCTTCTGCGCCCTCTCAGGCATATCGTTCAACATAAACCACAAGACGAACCTCTTCCAGAACGAAGTCCTGAGGAATTCAGTCGCCCCGATTCTCATCCACGACCTGCTGAAATCGGCGAAGAAAAGCGAAAAGGACATGGAAGTAAAGATAACGTCCCTCTACAACATGCCCTACCTCGACGGCCTGAACACTGCCACGCCCGGAATCTGCGCGTCGTTCACCTGGAACGAGGGATTCAAGTCTCTCGGAGTCGAAAAACTCTTCTTCCAGAAAGATTTTCTTGATTTTTTGATAAATTGACGATTTTTTTTGAATTTGCTGTTGACACAAAATCGCACTTTTTGATATAGTCATATTCATCACTCGTTGATGCGGTGTTAGCGAAGTTGGTTATCGCGCTGGCCTGTCACGCCGGAGATCGCGGGTTCGAGCCCCGCACATCGCGTAACCCGTTCAGTTCTTTTTTGAACGGGTTTTCTTTTTTCGGGTAGTAGCGCAGCTGGTAGCGCACTACGTTCGGGACGTAGGGGTCGCTGGTTCGAATCCAGTCTACCCGACAAACGCTCTGCTTTTGCAGGGCGTTTTTTTTTATTTCTGCGGTTCAGTTCAAAAATTCCCTTTTTCCGTTCTCGTTGATATTTATTTTTGACGATGTTAAAATTATATCTTCATTATAAACTCATTCCAAAAAAGGAAAAATTTATGAACAAAACATTTATCACAGTCGGAGCCGTCGTCATCTTCATCTTGGCGGCGGTCGCATTTGTCTTCGCGCCCGCCAAAGTGGGTGGAGCGGCCCAGAGAGACGCGGTTGTCTTCGGAAAATACGACGGGAAGCCGATAGAGCTCAAGGCCG